>DOKO01000352.1 GCA_003510825.1 Stenotrophomonas sp. | reverse complement strand
TGACCTCCTGTCGCCCGCTGCGAAAAGAGAAGCGACACGAATGATGCGGTCCTACCTGCAGGCGCGAAAGAAGGGCTGACTACACCCAGGTCTTCGATGGTGCGCCCAGGGAACTCCGGCATGACGTAACTTGGGCTGTGCTGCGACCGAGAGCCGTCGCCGCCACGAAGAGACGGGGGGCTGCCACCCTTGCGACTCAAGGGTGGGGAAGGGGCCGGGGGAAACCGTGACCGGCCCGGGGGCCGAACCTGCGCGGGCCGCCGCAACCGGCCGGCCCGCCTTCTCAGTCCCCGGAGAACACATCAAGCGCCTTGTCCGCCAAGTCGCTGTTTTTGAGAAGCAATGCGACGCCAGCCGCCGCACCAATGATGGCTATGGTCGACAAGACCGCAAACCCGCGCTGGGTGTTGCTGCGGTCTGAACGAAGTCCGTTACGCTGGTCGCGTTGCGCCTTCACCTCTTCGCTGCGCTCGGCCCGGACTTTTTCCCGCTCGCGCTCGGACTTGGCTTGCTTCAGCGCCGTTTCGTAGAAACTTTGGGTGTGTTGCTCTGCTGCGCGATCGGTCGCTTCCTCGGAGGCCCATCCCTTACCGCTGGCCTTGGCCGTGGCTTTCAACGCGTTCGCGCCGCGCGGGTCCTGTTCGGCCTTCGCACTGGCGCTGCGCCTACCGGTATCGGAACTCTTCTTGCCCCTGGCTGCCCCCCGGGCAGCACTACCAACTCGGCCAACGGTTCCGTCCTGCTTGCCTGATCTGCTCATCATCCCTGCTCCCGTGGCGATGGAGCGATTATGCACCGAACCATCACGCCGGCAACCTCAAGGGTCCAGCGGCAACCAGAGACTTTTGGCCTCTACTGTGTCGAGCAGGAAGACACCTGCCGCCTCACTCTCGACGCTGCGCGGCCACACGCGGTCCTGGCCATCTTCGTACCAGAACATGCCGCTGCCTCCGCCACCGTAGTGCCGCTGCTCGCCCTGCTCATCAAACGTGGCGCGGCTCCGTCCGGCAATAGCCGAAACCAGTATTGGCGCATTGCAGGCGCGTGCCCAGGCCCGTAGCGGTCCTGTCCAGTAAGGTGTCCGCAGGTCGGCCCCAAACGTACTGACCACGATCGGGCACGAGGGGCCTGCACCCAGCGCCACAGCCTCGCCCAGCATCCGCCCTGCAAGACCATCCGGATCATTCCAAGGCACGCAGACGTCTGCACAGATAAGCGGAATGATCCGATGCCCGTTCCACTCCCATCGCACCAACGCCTCACCCGGCAGGAACGCCTCGCCTGACCAGGGAACCCGTTTGAAATACTGCGCCTGCACCTTCCCTTCATGAACAAGGAAGCTGGCGTTGCGTAGATGGCCCCCTTCCGTGACGTAGCCGCCGACGATGAATGCCATGGGGTGTGGCCGCAGAGCCTCCAATGAAGCAATGGCTATCTCAATCGATTGCGCGCTTGTGGAGTCATCGACGAAGAACGGATAGCTTTCGGGGAACACGGCAAGATGCGCGTCGTGACTGGCAGCCATCCCCAGCAGCTGTGCGATGCGCCGGGCGGGCACTCTGGCGCCCGCACACGCTTCCACTTCCCACGCATCCAGTTGGACAAGTGCGACTCTCATGGCAACGCCTCCGTCAAATGTTTGACGCATGGCAGTGATCCTTTCGGAACACTTTGGATGATTGGTGCCATGCAGATGCCGGGAATATATGCCGAGCAGCGGAGCCTGCCTATGTATACTGCCGCGATTGCAGAAATGGAGTTCGACGCAGATGGAGTACAACCCGTACCGGGCAGAGGTTGAGAAGCTCTCCGCAGAGCATGCGCGGGGGCGGCAATCTCTCAATCAGGTGACCAGCGAATGCCAGCGCTACGACCGGTACGACCTTGCCAGTGTTCAGTCCAAGGCTGATGTGGTGAAACAGGTTCTACCCCAGCGGGCGGCCAAGCTGAAGGAGCTTTCCGATCGTCTGCAGAGGGCCAACGCGCGGATGACCGACCTGGACCATCGGTCCTCGATTGGCATCAACCCGCTCTTCTGGTTCTCCGCTGAGCGCAAGCAGCTGGTTCAGCAGCACGAAGAAGCGATGCGGCTCTGTACTGCATTGATGCAGGAGACGAAGGACGCTCAGGCGGCCCATGAAAAGGCGCGAGAGTTCTCAAGCCAGGTCAGCAGTTCGATTGCATGGTATACGGCGTTCGACCGCAAGAAGGCCGATGATCGCGGAGTGACGTTGCAGCGCCGCATAGCGGAGATCGATGCAGCCCTTCCGGCACTGAGAAGCAAGTGTGCGGAGCTCGACAGGGAACTCGCGCCATTGCTGCTTGATCTCAGCACACAGGAGTCTCGCCGGTCCGAAGCCGAGGGGCGGATGGCTTCGGCAGAGCGATACGACGGCCGCCTCAATCGTGCCGGAAATAGTTACGAGAAACGCATTGTCCACGAAGAATGCCGGGCCGAGCTAGGCAATGGCAGCCCCTCCCAGGTGCGTGAAAAGTCGCGTCGCGAGAAGGAATCGGCCGAGCGCAGCATTGCCAAGATCAAAAAACAGCTCGAGCTCGTTGCAAAACGTCAGTCGCGCCGAATCAATCGACTGGTTTTCGACGGAAAGAATCTCTGCCACGACAGCCAAGGCAATTTCGTTGGCCTTGGCCCACTTGCTGCGGTCATGAGGGCGCTCCGAACCGATTCAAAAAAGATCTTCGTCTTCGACGAGACCATCCGTACCCGGCACGGGCTCGACGAACGGCGAATTCGCGACGTCCTTGGACCAGGCGCCGTCGTCCACATCGTAAATGGCACGGCAGACGAGACCGTGCTGAACCTTGCACCAGATGAGCATGACTACGTTGTCAGCAATGATCGCTTCGTTGAGTACCGATCAAAGGCCCCAGTAAGATATGGCCGGATCTTCACGCACGAAATCGTGGACAAGCACGTGATGATCAAGGATCTGGATGTCTCGGCATCGTTCGCCTGATCAACTGCATGGCGTGAATGGATAACCCTGCCGGCAAGCGAAGACAACATTCTTTCGTGAAGCCGCTTGGCAGCCAGCCTGATGACACGCGCGCCTGCAGTAGTGCCCAAATGAAAAACAGCACGATCGGCAGCGGACTGCTCGCCGGCGCTCAAAGGCCTCAGGTCCTACGACTGCGCCACCGGCAATGACTACTCAACTGCCCGAAATCTGTGTAATCCTTGGAGCGTGGCAAGGAAGCGCCTGAGGGGGCGGCGATGAAGGGAATCAAAATGCTCGGTACTGAGCCGGTCGATGGTCGGCCGCTGTACCGCTACAAGGCAGGTCTCTGGGCACTTTCCGCCCTCGAAGCCTCAATCAATAATCCGCTGGTCCCCAGGAAAACACAGGTGCAAGCACTTGCACCTGTTGCGGCCGCACGTTTTGCTTCCAACTATGACGGGGGCTCACCCTCCTGGAGTCATTGCGGCGAGGAAGTCCTGCGACTCTATAACCGGAATGGCGCGCGCTTCCGCGAGCTGATGGATGAGAGCTTCGGCTTCTATCGCATACCTGTCGTCAGCCGCCCCGGAGCCGATCTTCTGCTTGAGACCGTGATCGGCCAAGCCGGACTGCCGAGTGGCATGATCCGGCAAGGCAAGCCCCTACGGAGGATCCTGGACAAGCTCATGCAGTACGAGGTTGCTGGAGCGGGTGATTCCGAGGCAGTTGCACTGGCTCTCATCGACACAGCTGACGCAAGAAGTGAACTCCGCAAGGCCTATGAACGAACAGAACACCTGCCAGGCCTGTGCATCGACCTTGTCCGCGCAGTCCTCAAGCTCACCACGGATGCGCAGTGGGAAGGTGGGGCGCTGGACAGGATCTGGAGCATGCCGGGGTGGATGCAGGCCCTGCCATTCCGTGTTGAGGAAGAGGCGGCAAAGGAGATTGTTGGGCATCTGCTCAACGTGGCGCTGGCTGCGACCGAAGGTGCTGCTTGTGCCATCGAGCGAATCATATCGCGGCGACATGGCACATGGATGCTCAACACCCGCGCGATGATCGACGGCGCAGGCTTCGAAGCAGCCGGAGAGGTGCCAGGGCTTGTGGCTGTCCACTATGCGATTGCGGGAGAGCCTGTCGGCGAGGCCTTCAAGGCAAGGCGAAGAGACGGAGGCAGGTTCTTTCAGGCGAGCGCGGTCCAGGACCTTTCCGAGAACGTTTCCGACCGCGCGGTTTCACTTGTCATCAGCGACGCCGGCACGTACCGCCGCCTGGACTGTATCGGTGGCGAACCGCTCGACGAACGTTGCGTATGGGTCTTCGAGCCTGGAGATGGCGATCCCGTCTATCGCTCTCCGGCACCGGTCAGGCTCCGCACGCGCACACTGCTGGCTGCAGCACCCGAGGGCACTATCGTCACCGGAGAGGCGACAGCCCTGGGCGAGAAACTGATGGTGAATGGCTCGGCGCGACCGCTCTGGAGCGTCACCGGCAAGGCCGTCTTTACGGCTGCGGACGGAGACTTCGCCGTTGTTGAATCAGGCTATACAGGTCCGCAAGGCTATCTCGACTTCTCCGGACGCACTCCACATTTCCGCGTGAAGGGCTATTCAACAGTCTTTGTTGGAGATGCCAACCCCCGAAAGCTCGGCGGACTTTCAGGCCGTATTGAATGGCGCAGGGCGGGAGACAGTGCATGGCTAGGCCAATCGGCCAGAGGCGCCAGTGGCGATATGCAATTCCGTCTGGTTGATGACACCGGTGCAGTGATTGCCGAGCGCCGACGGGTTCTCGTGCTTCCTCAAGGCCTCGATCACCGCACTACCAGCCGGCACCTGTCGCTGTCCTTGCCAGCCGGCGTCACGATTGCTG
The DNA here is from genome assembly GCA_003510825.1 of Stenotrophomonas sp. Lineage (GTDB taxonomy): Bacteria > Pseudomonadota > Gammaproteobacteria > Xanthomonadales > Xanthomonadaceae > Stenotrophomonas. The sequence continues at coordinate 15,792 of DOKO01000352.1, read as the reverse complement.
GCCACGCTACGGCGGCCGACGGAACCTGCACGATCGAATTCGCAGGCACCAGCCTGCTCACCGTCACACTGCTGTTTGCAGGCACCAGGGCGGATCTGCTCTTCGAGTGCCCAAAGCCGGCTTCATTCGTTGACCTGGCAAGTGGCGAGGAAACTGCGACTGGAATGCGCCGCGTGAGTTCGATCGCCGCGGGCAGGATCGTGGCCCAGGCCGGCACGGCATTGCACAACCGTCTCGAGGTGAGGCGGGCCAGCGCGTCCTGGAATGCCGTCCACAGCCTCTCCTTGCGTGCCAACCGCCTGCCACTTTCCGAAGTGAACGGCTTCCTTGAGGCACTCTCATTCGATCCGCGCGCAAGAACCCATGCACTCAAGGTCCAGTTCCCCAATGGGCCCGGAATCGAGATCGAACCTTATCGGATCAGGCGCATCGGCGCTGAAGTGACGGTGGAAGGCGCATCCGATGACGTGCGGGTGCAACTGAGGGAACTTACGCACGTGACGGGCGATGAGCCAATCGAACTGCAGCGAAAGGACGGCCAGACCTGGCTGCTGCCTGACGCCACGCTTTTCCCTGGGGTCTACCTGGCGATTGATCCATCTCGCCAGGCCGCACCCTGCCTCGTGGTTCTGGGTGAAGACCAGGCCGACACTGCTTCGGAGTTTCTCCAGGCGGTGGGCATCAGCGAGTCGCACGCTCGATCTGCAGCCCTGATTGGGCTCTACCGGCGCATCACCGATGACCCGCACAGCGGAAAGTCTTCAGCGGAGCTGGATGTACTGCTGGGCTGGCTGGGCTCATTCCAGTTCTATCTGCGTTGGCTTGATCCGTTCCTTGTACTGGCAAAAGAACCGCTTCTGGCACTTCGGCTGCTCGCGCTGGCTCGCCTTCGCGGGTACACGGAGGCAGAGCAGGGGTTGCGCTGGGGCTTGGATGGGTTGCCTTTCTTCTGGCACGCGGCGCTCGCGCAGGCATCTGCAGAGCTGCTCGAATGGAGTAGAAGGCAATTTGGGGAAACCCAGACCGCCGATGTGTCCTGCCTTCTCACCAGCCTTCCGCTGGCGGGGCGTGCTGGAGAGCTCCTCAAGCTGAGAGCGGCCTTTGGCCCTTGGAGTGATGCATGGCAGACATCGGTGGGCGAGTGGTCTGACCGCCGGCAGCAGGAGCTGGAGTTTCGCGATCCTCCCATAAGAGACGCAGCCGCGGAACTGTGGGAAAGGCTTTCCGTTCCAGGCATGGTCGACACGCTGCGGACCCGCTCAAGAAGCATTACCCCAAGCGTGGATCTTGATCGGACATTTCTTCTTGCCCCGTATGAACTTGCCGTTGCCACCTGGTACCGGCACGACATGGATCAGTCGCTACGGGACAACCTGCTCTTTGCGCGCTACATGATCGACCCGATGCTCTTTGACGACGCTTACTGCTCGGCCATCGCACTGCTGGAGAATGCAGCTTGAACACCTACGAGAATCTGAAGACCCACCCTCTGCTGGAGCGCATTCCCAAGCGCCTTTCGGATGCCGTGATGAGCATGTACCGGCCAGCGGATCAGGGACTTCGTGACTGGCTGCAGTCATGGCTCGGCGGCTACGCGAACGAGGATGGCGCGGTGCTCGGGGTCCCTCTCATCGAGTGCATGTATCGCTGGCAGAGTGGCGAAGCAACCCTGGACGACCTGCAACTGCAGGGCCTGCTGCATCCGCGTTTCATTGATGCATTGGACCAGGCGTCCGGCGATTACCACTTCCCGCGGAGCCGCAGGCCGTTTGTGCACCAGCGCGCCGCGCTTGATTCAGTGGCGGCTGGCAAGTCTGTGCTGGTCTCGGCTGGTACCGGCGCAGGCAAGACCGAGTCGTTCCTGTTCCCGATCCTCAGCAGCCTGTGGGAGCAGACTGAAGAGCGGAAGGCCCCGTTGACAGGAGTGCAGGCGCTTTTCATCTACCCGCTCAACGCGCTGATCCGCAGCCAGAAGGAGCGCCTCGAGGCATGGTTGGAGCCGAGTGCGGGACAGCACCGGTTCGCGCTGTACAACGGTGACATGAAGCAAAGCTTGAAGGCTCATGAGCACGCAGCCTTTTCTTCCTGCGAGGTGCCTGACAGGAAGACGCTGCGACTGAGTCCACCGCCACTGCTGATCACCAACACAACGATGCTCGAACTGATGCTGATCAGGCCGGAGGATCGTCCAATTCTTGAAGCATCCTCAGGAAAGCTCCGCTGGATCGTGATTGACGAGGCGCACTCCTACACCGGAAGCGCCGCTGCCGAGCTGACGCTTCTGCTGCGCCGCACGCTTCAAGCCTTCAACGTAAAGCCGTCGGATGTCAGATTCATCGCTACCTCAGCAACGATTGGTGACGCGAGCGATGAATCTACGCGCGCGCTCCGGAAGTTTCTGGCCGACCTGGCTGGGTGCCCGGAGGATTCGGTTGAGGTGGTGCGCGGCCATCGCGAGATCCCGCAGATCACATCGGCAGGCGGCAAGGCACCAGCACTGGATGAACTGGAGCTGCTTTGCAAGGACGCAGGCACCAGCGCGGCAGACCTGCATATGGCGCTCCGCAGATCACCTGTTGCCATGTCGATCCGAGACCTCCTGACCAGAAAGTCAGCTGCCAACCTTAGGCAGATTGCGGATCACGCAGACCTGCCCACCCTCCAGGATGCAGCGCGCTGGATCGATGTAATCTCTTCCGGAAAGGTGGCGGACGAAGACCACGCAGACGGCCGCTTCCTGCCAATCAGAATCCATCTGTTCCAACGGACGATTTCCTCCGTCTGGTCATGCATCAACTCGGCCTGTTCCGGTCGCATGGACGCAGCGTTGGATGATTGGCGCTACGGGGCACTGTTCATGCAGTCGCACAAGGCTTGTCCGCATTGCAGGAGCATGGTCCTCGAGGTGTCGCTGTGCAATGACTGTGGTACCGCTGCGCTGCAGGGCGTGTTGTCTGCCGACAGGCGCTTTGTCCGTGCGGAAGCAGAGCGGGAGGACGAGTATCTTGCTGACGTGGAAGCGAATGACGATGACCAGTTGGAAGAAAGACTCTACAGCCGCGTCCTTGTCTGCAGCCCCGAGGACAACAGGGCAGGGGTGCCGACCGGAGAGGCTTTCTTCAACCCGCTGACAGGCGAGATTGCCTCGCTCGATGGCGAGATGCAGTTTGCAGGCATTGTCTGGAATCCCTACAGCAGAAAATCTTCCCCAGCGATGCATGATGTCGAGGCAGAACGGCCCTGCCGCTGTACAGGTTGTGGCAACGCGTTCACCGACCTGGACAAGAGCCGCCGGGCGATCCGTCTTACCGCGCCGTTCTCGCTCAACAACATCATCCCGGAACTGCTGGCCGCTGCACCGCCGGATCCGTCTGCAATGGGTGAGTCCGTCCTGATGGAAGGACGGCGACTGTTGACCTTCACAGACAGCCGCCAGGGAACCGCGCGCGGAGCGGCCAGGATGTACGATTCTGCACTCAGGGATTACATCCGCTACGTGGTTCCGCAGCTGTTGCCAAGGCCGTTGACGCTCGGGGAAATTGAGTTCAGCAGAGGCAAGGTTTTACAGATCCAAGCCGAGCTGGCACATGCTACCGCACCGCTGGAGCGTGAAGACCTTGCTTCGCAGTTGGAGAAGCACGAGGCCCGACTCAAGGGCAGCTACCCGCAGACCTGGCCGGAGATCCAGAGCAGGCTGGCGGACCAGCCTGAGATTGGTTCGACCATTGCGCCCTATTTTTCCGAGCTCATGGGGCCGACGACTGCCGGCACCGTCTCCCGCCTGCTGCTGCTGCGCGAGCTGTATCGCAGGCCCAAGCGGACAAACTCCCTGGAGACGCTTGGCCTGGTCTCGATCTGCTATCCCGGTATCGAGAAGATCACAGCGGGCCAGCTTCCGTCGGCATGGGTGGAGATTGGTGGCGATGTTGGTGAGTGGAAGAGCTTCCTGAAGATCTACATGGATTTTGTGATCCGTGAGAACGCCTGCGTCGAGCTTTCCGAGGATGAGAAGAACTGGATCGGAACGCGCTTCAGTCGCAAGTATCTGGTTGACCGGATAGAGAAGGGCGAGAAGAAGGGCAACAGGTTCCAGTGGCCCAGGCTTGACAGCGAGACCGGCAGCGGCGGTCGCGCACGTCTACCGCGCCTGCTGCGCGCTGCATTCCCCGGCATGCGCCCACAGCTTGTCAGCGAGGTGCTCGACGCTGCCAAGCGCAGCCTGATTTCCAGCGAGCACCTGCTGAACGTCGAGGGCAAAGGTCATTGCCTGCGCTGGTCAACCGTCTCCCTGTCACGGCCGACTCAGCTCTGGCTATGCCCGGTCACCCGGCGCCTGCTGGACACGGTGCTGCGCGGGGTGTCGCCCTATCACCAGGCTGACGGAGTGCCATTTGCATGTGAACCCGTCTCCCTGCCGGTCCCGCAATACACGTTCTGGCAGCGCGCCGGCGTTTCCGTGCCAGTGCCGGAGCGTGAGCAGTGGCTGGAGGAAAGTCGACGCAACCACCCGCTGGTCAGGCTCGGGCTCTGGCCTGAAGCGCTTGACCGTGCGCTTGTTGGCACACGATTCTACGCGGCACGCGAACATTCTGCCCAGATTAATCAGCGCCAGCTCGACCGGCTGACCGCAGAGTTCCAGGCCGGGAATCTCAATGTGCTCAGCTGTTCCACTACCATGGAAATGGGTGTGGATATCGGAAGCCTCGCGGTCGTGGCCATGGCAAATCCCCCACCAACGGTCGCCAACTACCTGCAGCGTGCGGGCCGCGCTGGCCGCCGCGGTGAAACGCGTGCATTGGCCTATACGGTATGCCGCGACGAGCCACGCTCGCTGGGCATTTTCAAGGACCCGGCCAGCTTCTTGGCGACCAGCATCAGGCCGCCAGTGGTGCAGCTTGGTAGCCCGGTCATCGTCCAGCGCCACCTCAACGCCTGGCTGCTGCGCGAGTTCATCTCCGCCCAGGGAAATGGCGGGGAAATCATGAAGATGACAGCCGGCGGCTTCTTCGGATTGGACGCCCCAGTGAAAGAGCAAGCAGGATCCGATACGCGCGACCAAGCGCCATTCCAGATGCTGATGGCTTTCCTTCAGGAAACGAGCAACTTCAAACCCGCCGCGCATGATGCCATCAGGGTCATGCTGGAGCGCTCCAGTCTTGCGGGTGTAGCCTTGCAGCCACTGCTCGAAGCGGCAAGGCAGGCATTCGAGTCTGCAGCGACGTCGTGGTATGCCGAGTGGGATTCAGCGAAGACCCATTGGGATGCAGTGCCGGCCACGCAGAAGGAGGCAAGAAATGCACTCTCCTACCGGCTTGTGCGGATGGGCAAGGCCTACCTCCTGCAGTTTCTGACCATTCGCGGCGTCCTGCCGGCGCGGGGGTTCCCGGTGGATGTACGCGAGCTGCTGATCGTCAAGTCTGATGCTGGCCGAGGCGAGATGTCCGAGCGGGAGAGCCTGAGCAACCGTTCGCTCAGCCGCGAGCTTGCGGTCGCGCTGCGCGAGTATCAGCCAGGCGCCAACGTGGTGGTTGGAGGCGCGGTCTACAGGGTAGGGGGCCTCACCATGAACTGGCAGCGTCCTGCCGGGGCGATGGCGCCGGGAGAGATCCAGGATCTGCGCTGGCGCCTGATCTGCCAGTCCTGCAGTGAAGTAACCGACAGACCCGAGCGCCCGGACGCCTGCTCGGTCTGCGGCCAGGCGGTGGACGAACACACCACGGGGATATTCGAGTACATCGTACCGGCTGGCTTTGTCGTCCCGCTTGGCGCCAAACCCAATGATGACGTCTCCAGACCAACCTACATACCGGGTGAAATGCCTCGTTTCAGTGTCAGGAACGCAGACGGCAGCCATGTTATCCGTCGAGCGCTGGCCAGCCAGGCGGGCTGGTCTCGTGTTGGGCGCTCTGCGGAGGTCTATCACCACACGTTCGGGCAGGAGCATTCCGGCTTCTCGCTCTGCCTGGCATGTGGCTGGTGCGAGCCAGGTTCGGCCAGCCCGGAGAAGGGCGGCGGCTATCGGCATCGCCAACCCTTCACAGACCGCTGGTGCGAGCCAGCCCAGGAAAGCGGCTGGCTGGTAAAGCGACTCGGTGCGCTGGGCGCAACCACACGGACAGACGTGCTTGAGTACTTGCTGGTGCCGTCGGTGGACGGTGCGCCACTGTCAGATCAGGCAGTCGCCGCGACGCTGGCGGTCCTGTTGCGCAATGTTGCCGCCAGACGCCTTGGCATCGATCAGGGCGAACTGGGCTTTGCCGTGCAGAGGGTTCTGATGCAGGGCAACGCCGGGCTTGCAGTGATCATCTTTGACAGGGCCTCTGGCGGCGCGGGATACGTTTCAAGACTCGAGAACAATGTCGAAGAGCTTCTTTCGGAAGCCATTGTCGAGGCTGCCGCGTGCCCGGCCAGCTGTGATTCGGCGTGCCCGGAATGCCTGCTGTCACATGAGACCCGCGACGTGGCAGATGTACTGGATCGCCACGCGGTCCAGAAGCTCCTGGGCGGCCAGTTCCGAGGCACGCTGCTCGTGCCTGACGAGGCCATGGCGCTGCTTGGAAAAGACGCTGGATGGGAAGCACGCAGCCTGACCGATGCTGTCAACTCAACCCTTTTGCTGTCCGCGGCTCCGGTGCTGACCCTTTACATTGGAGAGGAAGAAGACCTGGGTGAAAACAGCCTGATGCTGAAGCTTGCCCGACGCACCCAGGACAGCCAGCCCGCATCTGTGCGCAGTCTGGTGGTGCCGCGCACCCGGTTTGAAGGCGAGGCAACATTCCGCCGTCGCTGCGCGATCCTCGTGGAAGCGGGCGCGATATCCTCTATTGGCCTATGGAGCGAGCCCGAGGGCGGGTTTGTTCCGCGTGTTCTACTGGAGGGGTCCAAAGGACGAAGCGGCTGGGCACAGGAAATCAGCACCGGTGCCTACATCCAGGGTCATTCCCCGGCGTTCGGGCAGATCGAGTGGGTGCCTGGGGATATTCTCGCCGGCAATCTGCATACCCCTGCAAGGGCGTCTGTCACCGAGATCGTTGCGCACAAGCCACTGCAGCCGCGGCAGTTCTTCAATGAACTGATTCTGCCTGCCTTGATTGATCTTGATCCGGACTTGCCGCGCATGCTGAAAGACTCCGTTGAGCGCATCGAATACAGCGATCGGTATTTCCGTAGCTGCAGCAGCGCAGGGGTCTTTGCAGCGCTTGTCAGCGGATTGACAGGCCACACAAACGGAGCCAACCGTGAAGTCGAAATCACCACCATGTCTGTCATGAGCAGGCCGCTCGGACAGCGGCCTGCATTCAGTGACTGGCAGAACGATGTTTCCCGCGAACGCGATCTGCAGAAGACGCTGCCTGGCTTCAAAGTATCTACGGTTGAGAGGTCCCGACAGGCTGTACCTCACCAGAGAACACTGCGGGTGCATTTCGACGACGGACAGGTACTGGTAATCATGCTGGATCCCGGCGTGGACTACTGGGAAACAACGAGGGCGCTGTCGATCGCACCAAAGCCTTCAAATGTCCAGAACGGTGAAAGGCAGATTCTCATCGCGCGCATGGAGAGAGCTGCAGAGCTGGCGTCAGCGTGACCCGCTTGCGCATCGGTGGAAGCCCCTGAAGCAGGGGCTTCCACCCACTGCCTGCTCACCTGCCAGGACGCTTGGACCATTTGAAGAGCACGCCGCCGTCCACGCCAGAATCAGGTAGATCATCCGCCGAAGCGACATACAGGACCCGAGCCATGCGAATCACCCTCACTGCGCCAGCCGGGCTGATCCTGCTGGTCATCATTGGTCCGGCATGGGCCAAGGAAGACCCACTGCTCCCCAAAGTGCAGGTTACGGCCCCACGCACAGCGGCCTGCGTAACCGACGGCACTGATGGCAAGCAGGCGCAGGACTTCACCTGCCTCTCCGAGCGCATGGCTGGCACGCCTGCACAACGCCCGCCACCGCAGGTCCTGGGCTCGGAGGCCATCACCGGCCGCCCACCCAGCGCACTTGGCCTGGCCCACCGCGAGGCGACACGACAGCGCATGGGCAATACGTTCGGGATCTCGACCACGCCCCAGCGTCCGCCTGCTCCTGCACCGGCGCCACCGCTCGGCGGAAAACGCTGAGGTCAGCCCGGGCAGGAATGCGTGGCTCAGTCGAATCTTTCGTAAGCCAGCAGCGCGTGCAGGCCGCCCGGCAGTGGGTGCGCCAGCAGCGTAAAGGCGCAGGCCAACAGCATGCAGCCCAGCGCATCGGCCAGCAGGGGCCAGGAAAGCCCCGCAGTATTGAACAGTGCCGGCACCATGTCCGGCAGGAACCCGGAAACGCATCCGGACAGCAGGAACAGTCCACTTGTGCAGGCATGGGCGAGGGACGCATGCCGGCGACGTATCGCATTCCGGTCCGGAAACGGTGAGCGACGGTGTGCCTGTCGCACCACCTGGATGCAAACCGCATTGCTGATCGCCACGATGGCGGGCAATGACCACCAGAAGAGCGGGTGATCACTGCGTGCATCGTTGAGCAGCAAGCCGCCCGCCAGCAGAAATGACGGGGAGGTCAGGGTGCCTGCAAGCCAGGCCAGCAGATGCCACAGCCATGCGGGGCGGCGGTACTGCAACCCCAGGTAGTGGCGCGCCAGTGACTGCAGCGACCCGCCTGCATCCCATCCGCGATGCGGAGATTCTCTACTCATCGGTGGATGCGGTCTCGGTGTGGGCGGGAAGGCGGTGCGAAGGACGTAACTCCTGCCGTCGCATGGAAGGACGCACGCAGATCAGCAAAACCGCAGACTTTTTTTCGCCCATGTGGATCAGGGCCTGTCATTGCGATCACTGTCACAGAACTGGCATCTGCCGTTGCTAAGGTCCCGCCGTCCTGAATGGTGCGCCCCTCTTGTCGAGTCGACTCCATCTTTCGCAGTGCCACTCCGGTAGCCCGCTGACGCGGGGCCGTTGCGCTGTGGAGGCGGGGCGCGGCGTCCGATCAAGGCGCTTACGCCTGCAGTGCGTTTGATGTGCCTCATGCTTGCACTGGCGACGCCTGTGATCACACCCGCCCCTGCATGGGCGGCGATCGACGGGATGCCGCCTGCCGGCGCTGGCGGCCAGGACGACCGCATCAGCTTTGATATTCCGGCCCTGCCGCTCACCCAGGCGATGGACCATTTCGCGGACCTGTCCGGCCGTTCCGCGGTGTTCCCAGCCAACCTGCTGGCCGGGCGTCGGTCCACGCCCGTGCAGGGGATGTACGCGCCCGAAGCGGCATTGCGGCTGATGCTGGTGGGGACAGGACTGAGTGTGGAAACGATCCGGTCCGGGGGCATCACGGCGCTGATGCTGCGTGAAGCGCCAGCCGCTCCCGCGCCCCTGGTCCCGGTTGAAGTCGATGCCAGCGCGCTCGGAGGTTATGAGGCGGTGCTGCAGGCACGCGTATGGAAAGCCCTGTGCGAGTCCGGGGTCATCGACGGCGATCGACGTTCGCTGTTGCGTTTTTCGGTGGACCCGGGTGGCTTTCTGCAGCATCCGCGTCTGCTGGGGTCCGACGGCGGCAGGCCGGAGGATCGTCGCCTGCTGGAGGCGCTGCGGCGGGTCCGCCTGGACACCGCGCCGCCACCGTCATTGCAGCAACCGGTCACCCTGTTGATCCTGCCGGAGCAGGCAGGGGGACCGTCGTGTTCCCGCAAGGAAGCCTCACAATGAACGAACAGGCACGTCCAGCGCTGATGGAGCTGCTGACCCAGAGCTATGGCGAGCTGCGCCGCCGCTTGACGCGGGCACTGGGCAGCGATGACCTGGCCGACGATGCGCTGCATGACACCTGGCTGCAGCTGCGCCGCAAGGAAGGCACCGTCACCGATGTCCTCAATCCGCGTGCATTTCTGATGCGAATGGCAGTCAACAGTGCGATCAGTTCACTGCGCAGCCGGAACCGCGCAGTGCCCCGTGCCGAAATCGATGCCCTGCTGGACGTGGCCGATCCAACGCCGGGGCCGGAGCAGGTCGCCGGCGGCCGCGCCGACCTGGAAGCATTGACCCATTTCATCGGCACCATGCCGCAGCGCCGCCAGGACATCCTGCTGCTGGTGCGTCTGGAAGGCCTGTCCCAGCGTGATGTCGCGGCCAGGCTCGGGGTCTCCCTCAGCACCGTCGAGCAGGAGCTGAAGAAGGCGAACCTGTACTGCGCCAAGCGGATGCGGATGGCGGGCAGGCAATAAGTGTTGAGGTTTCCGTTACCGGCGTGCGTCATACAATTGACTCGTCCCATTTCCGTGATGGCCGCTGCTCCGACCGTCCTCTTCAAGCCCAGCGCTGTGCCTTGCCATGACTGATCCTCGCCCCCCCGCAGAAGACGCTGATTCCGCCCCGGACAGGCTGGAGGCGGAGGCATTCATCTGGATCGAGCGCCTGGATGCAGGCGCAATGACGCGTCCGGAGCTGCAGGCGTTCAAGCGTTGGCAAGGCCGCAGCCAGGCCCACGCCGCAGCCTTCGAACAGGCCAAACGGCAGTGGCACGCGACGCGCCCGGCGCTGTCGGCGTTGCTGAAGGCCGACCCGGACAAGGCCGCACGACATGCACGCCTGGCGCGGCAACCAGCCCACCAGCCATCGCGCCGCGCCTTCCTGGGCGCCGCGGTGGGCATGGCGACCGTGGCCGGCATCGCCGTTGCCAAGCCGCCGCTGGGCCTGTGGCCCAGTCCCTCGGAATGGGCGGCGGACTACCGCACCGGCACCGGCGAACAGCGGACGGTCACCCCGGCCGACGGGGTTGCGGTGGTGCTCAATACGCGCACAAGCGTCAAGCGCAAGGACGGTGCCGACGGTCGTGCGGGCATCGACCTGGTCACCGGTGAAGCCGCCATCGACCTCGAGCGCGAGGGCCGCCCGTTCGTCGTTGCGGCCGGCGTGGGTCGAAGCCTCGCCAGTGCAGGACGGTTCGAGGTGCGTAACCTGCAGGACCAGGTGTGCGTGACCTGCATCAAAGGCCGGTTGAGCGTCGAGCATCCCGCGGGTACGCGCAGCCTGCAGTCGGGGCAGCAGGTCATCTACAGCCGCCAGCGGGTCGGCGACGTGGTCAGCGTCGACACCGCCATCATCTCCGCCTGGCGGGATGGCGAGCTGGTGTTCAACCAGACCCCGCTCGCCCAGGTCATTGCAGAGATCAATCGCTACCGGCCTGGACGCGTGATGCTCATGGGGGACTCCCAGGACCGGCGTCCGGTGGTCGGACGCTTCCGCATTGCCGTCCTCGATGAAGCACTGTTGCAGCTCCAGCACGCGTTCGGCCTGAGCGTGCGCAGCCTGCCCGGCGGCGTTCTCGTTCTCAGCTGACCTGCTGCACCGGGCCGGGACCCTGTGCAACCCGGCGTCGTCGATCCACCCGAAGAAATGTCTAAGGTTTTCGCCAGCCATCGGCGTCTAGTCGAGAGCAGGGCCTGTCCAGCGTCGGCACGCGGTCGCTTTCGCAGCGCAACAGGCCTCCTCGAATCCAGCTGTCCGGCAGGTGCCGGGCCGCGCCTCTCTCCTGGCGGAAGTTCTCTGATGACCACTCGCGCACCCCACGGCAAGGCCCCCTCGCACCTCACCCCGAACGCATCGACGTTCCGCATCGCCCCCATCGCCAAGGCCATTGCACTGACGCTGGCCGCCAGTACGCTGGTGGCGCCGGCACAGGCGCAGCAGGCCTTCAGCCCCGCGTGGTTCGCGACCAAGGGCGCCACCCAGGCCACTGCCACCGCCACCGGGCGACTGCCCAATGGCCAGCCGGTCAGCGCGCTGGCGGGAACGCAGCAGCAGTCACAGGCGGCCCGCGACCAGCTGGCGCACTCCATCAACAACCTTGGCAATGCCGCCCAGGCCATCGCACTTCAGCAGGCCCTGCAGCAGCAGGCACGTTCGGCGGCGCTGGTGCGCGCATCCTCGGTTCCCGATGGCCTGGGGGCGGGCGGCCTGCAGATCGACGACGACGCGCTGACGCGCGGCTGGATCAATGCCAATGGCCCGGTGCAGTCCAGCAAGGATGGCCGCGTGGTGGTGGATATCGAGCAGACCGCCGACAAAGCCATCCTCAACTGGGAAACCTTCAACGTCGGCCGCAACACCACGGTCAACTTCGGGCAGAACGCAAACTGGTCGGTGCTCAACCGCGTCAATGATCCGCTGCAGCGGCCCTCCGAGATCCAGGGCCAGATCAACGCGCCGGGCACGGTGTTCCTGCTCAACCGCAATGGCATCCTGTTCCAGGGTGCGTCCCAGGTGAACGTGCGCAACTTGGTGGCCGCGGCCTCCAGCATGACCGACACGCAGTTCGGCAACGGGTTGTTCAGTGACGCGCAGGGCGCGGCGTTCGTGCCGACCTTCGCCAATGACCTCACCCGCACCATCAACAGCTTCGGCTACGCCGCCGCCGAAGGCGGGGTGACGGTGGCCGAAGGCGCGCGGATCACCACCCACGTGCCGACCTCGGTCACCGAGGGCGGCGGTTACGTGATGCTGCTCGGCGGCGAGGTCCAGAACGCCGGCCACATCACCACCAGCAACGGCCAGACCGTGCTGGCGGCGGGCGATGCCTTCGTGATCCGCAAGGGCATGGGCACCGATGCCAACCAGAACTCAACCACGCGCGGCAACCTGGTCAGCACCCTGCGCAGGCCCGGCAGCGTGGCCGTCGACGGCACCGCAGTAGCCAACCCCGCCGGCCTGGCGCGCAACACCGGCCTGATCGAGGCCAACACCGGCGATATCACGATGACCGGCCAGGACGTGCGCCAGGACGGCGTGCTCAAGGCCACCACCTCGGTGCACACCCGTGGCACCGTGCACCTGACCGGCGACCGCAACGATGCCAACAGCCAGGTAACCCTGGGCGCAGGCAGCACCACCGCCATCGTGCTCGATGAAAGCGCGACCACCGCGATGGACGTGCAACGGCAGAGCTTGGTGAGCGATTCGGACAAGGCCGGCGACGGCGTCCAGCACCGCCGTGACCAGTCGCTGGTGCAGCTGCAGAGCGGCGGCGACCTCACCTTCGAAGGCGGCAGCCTGACCCTGGCCACCAGTGGCCAGGTGCTGGCCGATGTCAGCGGCACCAGCACGGTGGAGAAGGACGCGCGCATCGATGTCTCCGGCCACGTCGGCGTGCGCATCGCCATGGAAGCCAACAACGTCGAGATCAACGTGCAGGGCTTCGAGCAGCGCGACGCCCCGGTCAACCGTGATGGCGACAACCTGCGCAACAACAACATCTGGCTGGACCGCCGTGACCTCGTCCTGGTGCCGGCCGGCACCAACGGCTACGCGTCCGACCGCTGGTACACCGCCGGCGGCCTGCTCGAAGTCGGCGGCTACCTGGGCATCACCGGCCACGGCATCGGCGAATGGTCGGCGCAGGGCGGTACCGTGCAGTTCGGTGGCGCCAACCTGGTCACCCAGGCCGGCTCGCACATCAATCTTTCTGGCGGCACGCTGGACGTGCAGACCGGCCGCGTCAACCTGACCTGGCTCAAGGGCAGCGACGGCCAGTTGTACAACGCATCCACCGCGCCGGGTGACCTGCTGTACACCGGCCTGTACCGCGGCTACGAAGTCAGCCACGCCCGCTGGGGCGATGCCGCGACTGAAACCTTCTACAACCCGCTGATCGCGCCGATGGACCGCCTGGAAAGCGGTTACGTCGTCGGCCGCGATGCCGGCCGCCTGGTGGTCGCCACCCGCAGCGCGGAACTGGCCGGCGACATCGAGACCAGCACCTTCCAGGGCGAGCGCCAGGTGCGCGGCCGCGACAACCTGCTCGATGGCTACCAGCAGGCGCAGACCACGGTGGCACGTCGCGGCGAGCTGGTCATCGGCTCCCTCGAGGCGGTCTACGATGCCGACACCGGCGCACTGCGCTACTCGCCCTCGGCCGCGGCGACCGAGGTGGTCATCGGTGATGGCACCGCAGACGGCGTGACCGGCGTGGCGCTGGATGCGGCCTGGCTCAACGCGCTGGACCTGGGCGCGTTCAAGGCCTACGCCCGCGCCGGCATCACCGTGAACGACGCGCTGTCCGTCGGGCTGGGCGGCGACATCGCCCTGCATGCCACGCAGGTGGACATCAACGCCGACCTGACCGCCCGTGGCGGCAGCATCGCGCTGGGCAACATGGTGGAACGGCTGGAATCGGCCGCTGCCGGTTGGCTGGAAGCCGACATCACCAACTTCCTGATGCCCGGTTACACCGAACAGGTGCGGGTCGCCGACGGTGTGACGCTGGATGTGCGCGGCAACTGGAACAACCTGTCGCTGGATGGCAGCAGCATTGCCGGCGTGCCTTACATCGATGGCGGCTCGGTCAAGCTGCGCAGCAGCGGCAACGTCGAACTGCTGGAAGGCAGCGCGATCGACGTATCCTCCGGCGCCACCCTGGATGCCGACCGCGGCCTCACGGGCGGGCGGGGCGGCAGCATCGACATCGGCGCGGGCGTCAATGGCGGCGGCGGCAGCATCGTGCTGGACGCGGACCTGCGCGCGCAGGGCGTGTCCGGTGGCGGCTCGCTGTCCATCGACAACGGCACCATGGTCAGCATCGGTGGCGCCGCGGCGCAGACCTTCGAGACCCTGCCGGCCGGCACCCTCAGCGACCTCCCGCTGCGGCTGGCCGAAGGCTATGTGGTCAAGCCCGGCGAGGTCATCCCGCTGGGCTTCAGCATCACCACCGACCTGATGCCGCCGGGCTTCGTGGTCGACAGGCAGGTCAACACGCGGATCACCGATGCCGCGCCGATCACCCTGGCCGCGCCCTGGACCGTGCAGTCGCAGGTCATCGTCAACGGTGCCTGGGTCAACGTGGGTGCACGCCTGGTCGCCGGCACCATCGTGACCTACATGTCGCCGTTGCCGGTGGGTTACGTGATTCCCGTCGACGTGTTCCCCAACGGCATCCCGCTGTACCCGACCACCACCACCTACACGGCGGGCAGCACGGCCCAGCAGGCGGTCACGATTCCAGTCGGCACCCGCATCCCGCCCGGTACCGCGCTGGCCAATGACGTGGCCGTGCAGTCCTTCCTAGAAATCGATCCGTCGCTGTTCCGCAGCGGCTTCGCTCGCTATGCAGTGGAAGGCCGCGACGGCCTGAAACTGGCCGACGGCGTAGCGCTGGACGTGAACATGCCGGTGCTGCAGATGGACCACGACGCAGCTCGTGGCCTGGCCACCGGCGGTGATCCGGCCAGCGCGCTGCTGACCTGGTTGCCACCACAGCAGATGGAAAACCCGGCCAAGGGCAGCCTCAGCCTGCGTGGCGGTGCCGATGTATCGCTGACCGCAGGCTCGGCGTTCGGTCGTGGCGAACTCGTGCTGGGTACTGGCAGCAGCATCCGCGTGGATCCGGGCCGCACCATCACCCTGACCGGCAACGACCAGATCACCCTGCTGGGCAACCTGGAAGCGCGCGGTGGCCGCATCTCCGTGCTCAGCGGCAGCTTCGGCATCGGCAATGAAGCCGGCCGACCGGTGTCCGTGGCCAATGCGCGTTCGTTGTGGATCGGTGGGCAGGCAGTGCTGGACGTGTCCGGCCAGGCCTTCACCGGCACCGCCGCCAATGGCGATGGCATCGGCCGCGTGCTCGCTGGCGGCACCATCGAACTGGGCGGGCGCCACGACCTCAACGCCCGCAATGCCGATGCCATCGATGGCTTCCTGGTGGTGAAGGAGGGCGCCGTGCTGGATGCCTCCGGCGCCCAGGGCACGCTGCTGGTGCCGGGCGAGGGCAACCGCACGGTGGCCAGCAATGGCGGCACGATCTCGCTGCATGCGGCC
>DOKO01000213.1:12430-12792 GCA_003510825.1 Stenotrophomonas sp. | reverse complement strand
CCCGCCACACGGCGCGACTGCCCGGCTGCAGCGTGCCGCGGTCGAGCGTGATGTCGGCCTGCAGCTGGCCCGTGCTGGGTGAGCTGGACACCGCCAGGGTCCGCGCATCCGTGTCCACCCGGATGCCGTGACTGCGCGCATCCACCTTCAGCGCGCCGCGGAGGATGTCGAACTTGGCGAGCCCGGGCGCCTGGTCACGGTAGTGCCAGGGGTAGCCGAACGTTGCCTCGACCTTCATCGCGTCCAGCAGCTGCACGCCGTCGTAGCTGGCGATGGCGTCGCTGAAGGCCACCTGCGATTCATACAGTTCCGAGGGGCCGCCACGCAGCTGCTTGCGGAAGCCGACGGTGCCCCGGCCCTGG
>DOKO01000213.1:11839-12206 GCA_003510825.1 Stenotrophomonas sp. | reverse complement strand
GATCAGCAGCTTGCCGAAGCGGGCGTGCTGGATGGAATCACTGTGGATGGCGTCGAAGCGCAGCGTCCAGCCCTGGCTGCCGCGAGGGGGCGGCGGCACGACATCGTCGGCACGGGTGACTTCGGCCGACACGCCGCTGGCCTGCAGGTGCGGCACGCGCACTTCGCGGCGGAACAACGGCCACAGCGCCAGGCGGGCGCTGGCGCGGTCGGCGTGCAGCACATACACCGTGTGGTTCACATGGCCGCGCATGTGCACGTTCCAGGCGATGACATGACCCGGCAGCAGAGTGATGGCCGGACCGGTGCGCATCACGAACTTCTGCGGTTTGCGGTTGGTGGCCAGGTCGAACAGCGGCGTGTTGAGG
>DOKO01000213.1:6455-11655 GCA_003510825.1 Stenotrophomonas sp. | reverse complement strand
TCGAACAGCGGCGTGTTGAGGAAGACATTGCCCGCCAGCAGATAGAGCGCGTAGACGCCGGCAACGCTCCAGGCCAGCAGCCGCCAGCGGCGCGGCCATTGGGTGAAGCGTGCGGGAAATGCGGGCATTCGGGCTCATCAACGGGTGGGACGTGCGTCACTATCCCGAACATGACTGCGTGATGATGTGAATGCCTGGCGATTTCGCCTGCCTATAATCGTGGGCTACGTAGAGGAGCCCATGGCATGACTGCACAGGCTGGCAAGGACAGCACCACCGCTTACGACGCCCCGGACAAGGCGGCCTTCGACCCCACTTACACCTCCAGCGTGCACGAAGCGCGGCGGGCGACGCGCGACGGCAGCGTGACGGTCTCCGAGACCGGGGTGAAATCCAGCGGCGAACGCAAGCTGGCTGGCACGAAGTTCGCGGGACAGTACGTCGACGCCAGTGCCGCCGTCACTGAGACGACCGTTGATGGGCGCAACGAATTCCAGCTGGAGGTGGCCAATGCCACCCGCAGCCAGCTGAAGGCCGGCATTGTCGAAGCTGCGGTGACTGCCGGTGGCCGTGGTCGCTACAAGGTGGCCCTGCCGGAGAACGACACCACCGATCCGCGCGACGTCAGCCCACTGGACCCGACCACGATCCCGCGCGGTGGCAGCGTCATCCTCGATGGCCAGCAATTCACTGGCACGCAGATGGAAGCGCGTTTCCGCAACATGGCCGTCGAAAGCCAGCTGACCGAGGCGCAGGGCGCCAGTTATCGCGTCGATCGCCTCAGCGATGGCCGGGTGCGCGTCAGCACGGGCCCGAACGAGGCCGTGGAGGCGTTCAATGGCGTGGGCTTCTCGGCGGGCAAGTTCGGCGCCGTTGCCGGCCGCCAGGATGGACTGGGGCAGTCGTCGGTGCGCAGTGCGACCTTCGATCTGGAGCAGGCCGATGGCCGCGCGGCCTATGCGCAGTTTGTCGAGACCGGACGGATGCAGGCCGGCACGCCCGGCGTGCAGGACCTGGCCACCATCGAGCGGATCGGGATGAACTCGCAGACCCGCCTGAAGCTGGATTACAACGACAAGCTCGGCGTCGACCTGGCCGGCCAGCGCAATGCCGGCGACATCGTCCGCGTGCGCCGCGAGGATGGCAGCTACACCGAACGGATGAGCCTGGAGTACAGCGGCAACCTGCCGATGAGCCGCATCAGCGCCTACGGTGCCGACGGCAGGGAAGACCGCGCGCAGCGCCGCTACGAATTCACCTTCGACCTGAAGGACAACCCGAACGGCGAGCAGATCGCCAGCCTGGCCAACAGCGCGCTGGCCGGGCGCGCCGGCAACGATGTGCGCGGGCCGTTGAAAGCCGGCGAAGTGAACACGCTGGTGCTGGACGAGGGCCAGATGCGCGGGCTGATGCAGCGCACCCAGGCCATGGTCAAGGACAACCCGATGATGGGCCCGGCCTGGCATCTGCTGGCCGAGGACGGGCAGGGCAGGCCGCAGCAGGATGTGGATGCCTTTGCCGTGGCGCTTGCGCGCAACCAGGGCCATTCGGCCTATGGCATGGCCGAGCGCCTGTTCCACGTCGCCGCCGCCGGCGGCCAGGATCTGCAGAAGATCGACGCCACCGTGCGCGGTGATCACCTGCAGGGCCTGCCGCCGCCGTCGCCGCTGCTGCCGCAGCAGGACCCGCGGCATGCCAGCAGCCCGGACCACGCGATGTGGTGCCAGAGCCAGGGTGCGGTCGGCAGCCTGGACCAGGCCATGGGGCGGACGCCGGATGAGATGAGCGAGCGCCTGAGCATGGCCCTGCTGGTAGCGGCGCGGCACAAGGGCATGGAGCGCATCGATGAAGCCGTGCTCAGCGATGATGGCCGCTACGCGTTCGCGGTGCAGGGGGAGGCGCATGCGGCTGACCGGCAGATCGCCCGCACCGACACCGCGCAGGCCGTCGCCACGCCGGTGAGCGAGCAGGTGCGCGAGCTGCCCCAGCCTACCGAGCGCAGCGCCGAGCATACACAGGCCGTGCAGCAGGAACAGCAGGTGCAGGAACAGGCCAATCGAGCGATGGCGCGCTGAGTGGCGTGAGGGTCGCACTGCATCTTGCCGCCGCGGTTTTCACATGGTGGAGACGTCTTCACAGTGCTTAATACGGTTCCTGACGAGTAGGGGGCTTGTCGAGAATGACGGCCCCCGGCGTTTCCAACTACCTGGACCGTACCCATGGCGGCTTTGCAGCAGCGCACCATCGACCTCATCCGCGAGCATCAGTCGACCCTGATCGCGCAGTGGCGTGACAACCTCAACGCCGCTGGCCAGAACGACGACAGCCGCATCGGTGCGCGCGACCTGGATATCCAGGTCAATGAATTCTGGAACCTGCTGCTGCCCGCGCTGTCGGCCGCCGATGCAGGCAACCTGCACGGCGCCGAGTGGCAGGCGATCCGCCACTTCCTGGAAGACCTCTCCCGCGACCGCGCGATCAAGGGCTTCACCTCCTCGGAGACGGCCACCTTCATCTTCTCGCTGAAGCGGCCGCTGTTCCAGCTGCTGCAGCAGCACCACAGTGGCGATCCGCAGGCGCTCGGCGAGCAGCTGTGGTCGATCTCGGAGCTGCTGGACGTGCTGGGCCTGCACACCGTCAAGGCTTTCCAGCGCACCCGCGAGGATGTCATCCAGCGCCAACAGGAAGAGATGCTGGAGCTGTCCACCCCGGTGGTGAAGCTGTGGGATGGCGTGCTGGCGCTGCCGATGATCGGCACGCTGGATTCGCAGCGCACCCAGGTGGTGATGGAATCGCTGCTGCAGCGGATCGTCGACACCGGCTCGGAAATCGCCATCATCGACATCACCGGCGTGCCCACCGTGGACACGCTGGTCGCCCAGCACCTGCTGAAGACCGTCACCGCCATCCGCCTGATGGGCGCCGACGCCATCATCAGCGGCGTGCGTCCGCAGATCGCGCAGACCATCGTGCACCTGGGCCTGGACCTGCAGGGCATCGTCACCAAGGCCAACCTGGCCGACGCGCTGGCGCTGGCCCTCAAGCGGAACGGCGTGACCGTCAGCCAGGCCAACCGCTGATGGACCGCATCCCGATCCTGCAGATGGGCGACCTGCTGCTGGTCACCATCCAGGTGGACATGCACGACCAGCTGGCGCTGAACCTGCAGGACGACCTCAGTGAGCGCATCCGCCGCACTTCCGCGCGCGGCGTGCTGATCGACATCTCCTCGCTGGACATCGTCGATTCCTTCATCGGCCGCATGATCGCCACCATTTCCGCACTGTCGCGGGTGATGGACGCGACCACCGTGGTGGTGGGCATGCAGCCGGCCGTGGCCATCACCCTGGTCGAACTCGGCCTGGACCTGAGCGGCGTGCGCACGGCGTTGAACGTGGAGCGCGGCATGAAACTGCTGCGCCAGAGTGACGAACTGCCATGACCGCACGCCAGGGGACGTTACCCGTGCGGGTCGAGCAGGACGTGGTGCTGGCACGCCAGGCCGTGCGCCAGGCGGCAGTGGCCTGTGGGCTGCGGCTGGTCGACCAGACCAAGCTGGTGACCGCGGCCAGTGAGCTGGCGCGCAACACCGTCATCTACGGCGGTGGCGGGCAGATGGACTGGGAACTGCTGGACGAAGGGCTGCGCCGTGGCGTGCGCCTGGTGTTCTCCGACCAGGGGCCCGGCATCGCCAACATCGAGCAGGCGCTGACGGACGGCTGGTCGTCGGGCAAGGGCATGGGCCTGGGCCTGTCTGGCTCACGGCGGCTGGTGGATGTCTTCGAGCTGGACAGTGCACCGGGCCAGGGCACGCGCATCGCCATCACCAAATGGACGTGAATTTCTCCGGCCACGTCACCCGCGTCGTGGCCGTGGAGGAACCGACCCAGGTTGGGCAGGTGCGCCGCGAGGCGCTGGCTCTGGCCGCACGGATCGGATTCGATGAAACGGATAGTGGACGGGTCGCGCTGGCCGCCAGCGAACTGGCCAGCAACCTGCTGCGCCATGGTGGCGGCGGCAAGGTGTATCTCTCGGTCGTGCAAGGGCGCGACGCCCGCGGCGTCGAGCTGTATACGGTGGACGCCGGCCCCGGCTTCGTGCTGTCGCAGGCACTGGTGGAAGGCTATTCCACTGGCGGCAGCCAGGGCCTGGGACTGGGCGCGGTGAAGCGCCAGGCGACGCTCCTCGACAGCTGGTCCGATGCGCGCGGCACGATCGTGGTGGCGCGCATCTACCCCGAACGTGCCGGCGCACGCGTTGATCTCGCCTACGGCGCCCTGCGCCTTGCGATGCGGGGCGAAGAGGCCTGCGGCGATGCCTGGCACCTGTCGGTGCGCGAAGGGCAGGCGACACTGACCCTGATCGACGGCCTCGGCCACGGCTTGCCCGCTACCGATGCGGCGCAGGAGGGCACACGCCGGGCCGCGGAAGCGGGCGTGGCAGCGCCGAACCCGCTGATTGAAGCGCTGCACCAGGCAATGTCCGGCACCCGCGGCGGTGCCGTTGCCGTGGCGACCCTGCCGCTGGCCGGGGGCGAGCTGCAGTTTTCCGGTATCGGCAACATCAATGCCGGCATCGCCGATGCCACGACCTATCGCGGCCTGGCCTCGATGCCAGGCATCGTCGGCGTGCAGTTCCGCAAGGCACAGGCATTCAACGTTCACGCCGCGCACGGCACTCTGCTGATCATGCACAGCGATGGCCTGCAGGGGCGCTGGCGGTTGCAGGACTATCCGGGTCTGGTCCATCGGCACCCGGCGTTGGTGGTGGCGGTGCTGCAACGGGATTTCGACCGTGGGCGTGACGATGCCAGCATCGTCGCCCTGCGCATGGGAGCGTGGTGATGGGGCAGGAACAGATGCAGGAAGAGAACTCCCGGCTGGCGGCGGAAAACGCTGCTTTGCGCGCCGAACTGGAAGAAACCAACCAGGGCGTGCTGGCGCTGTATGCCGAGCTGGACCAGCAGGCGGTGCAGCTGCGCGAGGTCTCCGACCTGAAGAGCCGGTTCCTGTCCTACATGAGCCACGAGTTCCGCACGCCGCTGGGTTCCATCCTGAGCATGACGCGGCTGCTGGAAGACGGTTTCGACGGCCCGCTCAACGATGAGCAGCTGCGCCAGGTGCGCTTCGTCAGCGCCTCGGCATCGGAGCTGCGCGAGATGGTGGACGACCTGCTGGACCTGGCCAAGATCGAGGCCGGG
>DOKO01000213.1:697-6294 GCA_003510825.1 Stenotrophomonas sp. | reverse complement strand
CTGGCCAAGATCGAGGCCGGGCGCATCACCATTTCCCCGGGCTGGTTCGACCTGATGGACCTGTTCGCCGCCCTGCGCGGCATGTTCAGGCCACTGGTGGAGAGCAACCAGCGCATCGAGCTGGTGTTCGAGGACCCGCCGCCGCTGCCGATGCTCTACACCGACGACAAGAAGCTGGCGCAGATCCTGCGCAACTACATTTCCAATGCCATCAAGTTCACCCCGGAAGGGCAGGTGGTGGTGTCGGCGAAGATGGAAAGCGATGTGGAGGTCCGCTTCACCGTGCGCGATACCGGCATCGGCATCGCCCCGGAGCTGCTGCCGGCGCTGTTCGAGGATTTCGTGCAGGTGGATTCGCCGCTGCAGAAGCGCCTGCGTGGCACCGGCCTGGGCCTGTCGCTGTGCAAGCGGTTTGCCGAACTGCTGGGCGGCCGGGTAGCGGTGGAAAGCCTGCCCGGCAGCGGCTCGGCCTTCCATGTAGTGTTGCCGGTAGCACTGAACGAGGCGACGGAGGCCGCCCATGCCGCACTCTGATCGCGTATTGGTGGTCGATGACAACGCAGCCACGCGCTATTCGGTGCGGCGCGTGCTGGAACATCACGGCTACAGCGTCAGCGAGGCGGCCACCGGGCAGGAGGGGCTGGACCGGCTCGCCGACTCGGAGTTCGGTGCGGTGGTGCTGGACGTCAACCTGCCGGACATGAGTGGCTTCGACGTGGTGCGCCAGCTGCGTACCCAGCCGCGTACCCAACTGTTGCCCGTGGTGCACGTCTCGGCCGCCTCCATCGCTACCGGGGACATGATCACCGGCCTGGACAACGGTGCCGATGGCTATCTGATCCATCCGGTGGACCCCGACGTGCTGCTGGCCACGCTGCGCAGCCTGCTGCGCGCGCGCCGCGCCGAGGAAGCCCTGCGTGAAGCGGATGCGCGGTTCCAGGAGATCTTCAGCCAGGTCAATGCGCCCATCGCGGTGCTGGATGAGCAGCTGCAGATCCGCGAAAGCAACTCCGCGTTCGCCCGCCTGCTCAGCGAGGCCGATGCCAATGGCTCGCTGTTTGCGCTGCTGGGCAGCAACAAGGAATTCGTGCTGGACCTGCAGGACGCACTGGCGCGGCAGGAGCGCTGGCAGGGCGTGCTGTCCATCGCAGGCCGGCAGGGTGTGCGCAACACGCAGTGGCGGCTGACACCTGACCGCCGCACCGGCCATGGGCTGGTGGTGGTGGAGGACGTGACCGAGCACCACGTGCGCGCCCGCGAACAGCGTGCCGAACTGGAGACTGCCAATACCGAGCTTGCGCACCAGATCGCCGAGCGCAGCCGCACCGAGGCCGAGCTGCTGCAGGCGCAGAAGATGGATTCGCTGGGCCAGTTGACCGGCGGCATCGCGCATGACTTCAACAACCTGCTGACCACCATCATCTCCGGCCTGGACATGATCGAACTGGCCGTGTCGTCGTCGCGGCTTGAGAAGGTGCCGCAGTACAGCAGCATCGCTGCCGCGTCGGCCCAGCGCGCCGCCGCCTTGACCCAGCGCATGCTGGCGTTCGCCCGCAAGCAGCCGCTGGATTCGCGTCCCTTCGATCTGGTGGCGCGTACGCGCTCGCTGGAAGACCTGCTGCGCCGCTCGATCGGCGAGAACATCGAGCTCGAGTTCGAACTGGGCGAGGAACCGCTGGTTGCCGTTGCCGACGTCAACCAGTTCGAGAACGTCGTGCTGAACCTGGTCATCAACGCACGTGATGCCTTGGGCGGCCGTGGCCTGATCCGCCTGCGCGCAGAGGCCTGCGAAGTCCAGCGCGAGAGCGAACTGACCTCGGGCCGCTATGTCAGCCTGAAGGTGATCGACAACGGGCCGGGCATTCCGCCAGAGCTGGTGGCGAAGGTCTTCGAACCCTTCTTCACCACCAAGCCGCAGGGCGAGGGGACGGGCCTGGGCCTGTCGATGACCTATGGTTTCGCACGGCAGTCGGGCGGTGTCGCGCGCATTGCCA
Organism: Stenotrophomonas sp.; assembly: GCA_003510825.1. Classification (GTDB taxonomy): domain Bacteria; phylum Pseudomonadota; class Gammaproteobacteria; order Xanthomonadales; family Xanthomonadaceae; genus Stenotrophomonas. The sequence continues at coordinate 4,300 of DOKO01000213.1, read as the reverse complement.
GCGAGCCCGGTGAAGGGACTGAGGTCGAGCTGCTGCTGCCCGCCGGTGAAGTGCCGCAGGCAGAATCCAGCGACGAACAGATCGCGCCGCCGCGTGGCCAGTCCGAGCGCATCCTGCTGGTGGATGACACCGATTCGGTGCGGATGATGGTCGGTGAAATGCTGTCCGAAGCGGGTTACCAGGTGACGTTGGCGGCGGATGCGCGCCAGGCTCTGCGCCATCTGCGGCAGGATCCGGCCTTCGATCTGCTGCTGTCCGACGTCGGCCTGCCCGGCATGGACGGCCGCGAACTGGCCGATGCCGCGCGCGAGATCAATCCCGTTCTGCCGGTGCTGTTCATCACCGGCTACACCGAACGTGCTGCGGTGCGTGAGTCCTTCCTCGGTACCGGCATGAGTCTGCTGCCCAAGCCGTTCAGCCTGCTGGAGCTGATGGCCGCGGTGCGCGCCGCGCTGTAGGGCGGCAGGGCTACAGTGCTTCTGGTCAACCCGGCACGGTGATCGGCTACCATCGCCTCTTCAGGGAGGCGGCATGGATGTCATCACACCAGGGTTTCTGATCGTCGCGGTCATCGCCGTGATCGTTGTGGGCGCCGTGTTTGGCGGCCGTCGCTTGCGCGCCAAGCCGCCATCGCGGATCTACCGATGCCGGAGCTGTGGATCTGCCGCGCACCACAATGCGCGGACGTTGGAGGCATGGCGCCGCGGGAAAACCGCCTTTTTCTGCCAATCCTGCCATCGGCAGTGGCTGCGGTCGCAGCCGCCGGGACAGCGGAACAGGGAGTCCTCAGCGACGGGAGGCGGATCAGGGTGCCTGGGGGTCATCGCGCTGGTAGCGGCCTTGCCGCTGGGGTTGCTCTGGGCCTGGCTGCAGGCCTGACCTCACGGACAGGCCTGCGCGCTCATTCAGCCCGCAAGAAGTCAGCCCGGCAGGTCGCACTGCATCTTGCCGTCCACGTAATATGGTTTTTGCACGTTCGGGTTCTCGCTGGTCTTTTCGAAGACCACCTCGAATGAGTCCGCCTTCGGCGTTCCCTTGCGCTCGGTGCAGGCGTCGTTGAGCTTCTTCTTGACCGCGGCGATGCCGGCATCGCGGTTGGCGCCGTCGGCGCTGTTGGTCAGGTTCACCGTTTCAGCCAGGGCGAGCGGGCTGATGGCCAGCAGGCCGGCGGTGACGATCAGGGTGTGCAGACGGGTCATGCATTCTCCTCGTGCGTTCCATTGCGGATGCGCCGCAGGCGTGCGGCGCGCAGACAGGATAGGGAAGGCCGGTTAAGGCACCGTGCTCGGCCTGTGCTCGTGTCAGGCTGCGACCGATTGTCGCTCCAATGGTAGTGGGAACCATTCGCATCTGCTATGATTTAACGCGCCCTTAACCAGCGCCGTTGCCGCCGCCCTCAGGCGCGCCTCCCAGAAGCAGGTCCCCCATGTCCAACGCCCGTTCCCTTTCCCGCGAGCCGATGCGCTCGCTGCTGTCCGTGTCCGTTGCCACGCTGCTGGCATTGCCGCTGGCCGCGCAGGCCCAGTCGGCAATGCCCGATGGCGCCACGCCCACCGATCTGGACGCGGTGCACGTCAACGCCTACCGCACCATCACCCACACTTCCGGCGCGACCAAGACCGATACCCCGGTGGCGGAGATGGCCAAGTCGGTGTCGGTCATCGCGCGTGAGGAACTGGACGCGCGCGGCGTGCAGAACCTCAATGAGGCGATGCGTTACGTGGCGGGTGTATCGCTGGAAAGCACCGGCATCGACAACCGCGTGGATGACTTCCGCATCCGCGGCTTCGATGCCGGCAGCTGGAGCAACAATGTCACCGTCGACGGCATGCGCGCGCCGCAGGGCGGGCAGTGGAACCGCACGATGGTCGACAGCTGGAACCTGGACCGCGTCGAAGTGCTCAAGGGCCCTTCGGCGGTGATGTATGGCCAGGTGGCTCCGGGCGGCATGGTCAACCAGGTCAGCAAGACGCCGACCCCGGACCAGCAGCAGGTGCTGCAGCTGGGCGTGGATGGCAACGGCCAGTACAGCACCGCCTTCGATGTCGGCGCGGGCAGCGATGACAAGCGCCACCTGGGTCGCCTGGTCGGCCTGTACCGTGACGGCGACACCCAGATCAAGCACACCGACCAGGAGCACTGGTTCCTGGCGCCCAGCTACACCTTCCAGATGGCCGAGCGCACGCGCCTGACCCTGCTGGGCCTGTACCAGCGCGACGATGGCGGCTCGACCTACCAGTTCCTGCCGATGGCCGGCACCCTGGTGGCCACGCCCTACGGGCACATGAAGAACAGCACCTTCATCGGCGAGCCGACCTGGAACACCTACGACCGCACGATCTGGTCGGGCGGCTGGCTGTTCGAGCACGCCTTCAACGAGCACTGGACGCTGAGCCAGAGCGCGCGCCGGTTGAACGTGGAATCGACTTTCCGCAGCGTGGTCACCAATGGCGCGCTGAACGCCGATGGCCGCACGCAGAAGCGCCGCGCCACTTGGGGCGAGGGCGACTCGCGCGGCGACACCGCCGATACCCGCCTGACCGGCAAGTTCAGTACCGGCGCTGCCGAGCACACCCTGCTGCTGGGCGTGGACTGGCAGAAGGCCGACTGGACAGCGGCGCGCGGCGCGATGGGCACGACCACCGATACGCCCACCGCCATCGACATCTTCAACCCGGTGTACAGCGGCTACATCCCGGCCACCACCTCGATCGGCTACTCCGGCGGCATCAACCGCCAGACCGGTGCCTACCTGCAGGACCAGATCGCGCTGGACAAGTGGCGGTTCACCGTTGGTGGCCGCTACGACTGGACCAAGGATGACACCTGGACCCAGTCCTACACCGTGGCCACCGACCGCTACGGCGCACGCACGCCCAGCCACATCAAGAACGATGCGTTCAGCGGTAATGCCGGCATCCTGTACGTGGCCGACAACGGGCTGACTCCGTATCTGAGCTATGCCGAATCGTTCCAGCCGGCCGGCAGCGCCGCCACGCAGTCCTACGAACGCACGCCGTTCGACCCGGTCACCGGCAAGCAGTGGGAAGTGGGGCTGAAGTATCAGCCGGCCAGCTTCGACGGCCTGATCACCTTGTCCGCCTATGACCTGCGCCAGCAGAACGTGCTGACCGATGATCCGGACAAGAACCACAACACCTGCGGCACCACCGGCACCAGCCAGTGCCAGGTGCAGGATGGCGAGGGCCGCGTGCGCGGTGTCGAGCTGGAAGGCCGCGTCACCCCGCTGCCGGGCTTCAGTGTGATCGGTGCCGCGTCGTGGATGGAATCGGAAGTGACCCGCAGCAACAACGGGTACGCCGGCAAGGATCTGGCGATGGTGCCGGACTGGACCGCATCGCTGTGGGGTGACTACACCTTCCAGGGCGGCGCTCTGGAAGGTCTGAGCCTGGCGGCGGGCATGCGCTACAACGGCAAGACCTACGGTGACAGCGCCAACCTGTACCGCATCCCGTCCTACACCCTGTGGGATGCGGCCATCCGCTACGACGTCGGTCTGTACGGCGCGGTGGGCACGCAGCTGTCGTTGAACCTGAGCAACCTGGCCGACAAGCGTTTCGTGTCGACCTGCACCGGCGTGTC
>DOKO01000213.1:0-448 GCA_003510825.1 Stenotrophomonas sp. | reverse complement strand
GTCGACCTGCACCGGCGTGTCCTCGTGCTACTACGGCACCGGTCGCACGGTCACGGCGACCGCGCGCTTTACTTGGTAAAGCAGGCCGGGCGATGCAGGACTGCCGCCGCACCCGGACGGGGCGGCGGCAACGTCGATCACGCCGCCGCGTTGGCGGCGTAGGCGGCCAGCACGGCCGGCAGCTCGTGCATCGATTCGAAGATCACGTGGGCACCGGCCGCACGCAGGGCCTCGGGCGTGCTGTGGTACTGGCCGCCCGGGCTGTAACCGAACACCGTAGCGCCCGCGGCCACGCCTGCGGTGGCGCCGGTCACGGTGTCTTCGATGACCGCGCAGCGGGTCGGGTCCACGCCCAGTGCCGCGGCGGCTGCCAGGTACACATCCGGGTGCGGCTTGGTGCGCGGCTGCTCCTGGCCGCTGAAGATCTGCCCGGCAAAGGCATCGAGGA
>DOKO01000210.1 GCA_003510825.1 Stenotrophomonas sp. | reverse complement strand
CTTGTGCGCGCCGGTGTGGTTCAGGTCCTCGCGCTTGAGCAGGATCTGAGCACCGCCGACATGGTCGCTCAGGCGCTGGGCGTGATAGATCGGGCTCGGCCGGCCGACGTAATGGGCCAGGTCCTTGTCGTAGGCCAGCTGGAACGCCGGGTCCTGGCGGGCCTGGTCATAGGCCTGGGCCAGTTCCTGCAGCGGGCCGACCAGGGTTTCGGCGACGAAACTGCCGCCGTAGCGGCCGAAGTGGCCCTGGGCGTCCGGGAAGGCGTGGTAGTCGGCAATGGGGGAGGCAGACATGGAAGCGACCGCTGGTTCGAGACAGGTGGATACCCTAGCGCACGGATCCTGACCGGAATATCGATATTATCTGGCGCATATCGTCAGGAAATCTCACATGAGTACCGCCCTGCTGCCACCGCTCAACGCCCTGCGCGCCTTCGAGGCTACCGCCCGCCTGGGCGGCGTGGGCCGCGCCGCACAGGCCCTGCACGTGACCCACGGTGCGGTGAGCCGGCAGCTGAAGCTGCTGGAGGACCACCTGGGGCTGCCGCTGTTCCAGCGCGCCGGCCGCGGGCTGCGCCTGACCGAGGCCGGGCAGCGCCTGCTGGACCGGCTGCAGCCGGCGCTGGGCCAGGTGCACGACGCGCTGGAAGAGATGAACCAGTTCAGGGACAGCCCGACCGGCCTGCTGCGCATCAACGCGGCGCGTGCGGCGGTGCCGACCCAGCTCGGCCCGCGGCTGACCCGCTTCCTGCGCGCGCATCCGGATGTGCGGCTGGAGCTGACCGAGAACGATGGCCTGGTCGACATCGTCGCCGACGGCTTCGATGCCGGCGTGCGCCTGCACGAGTTCGTGCCCGAGGACATGGTGGCGGTGCCGCTGGGGCCGGCGCTGCACGGCATGATCGTGGCCTCGCCGGAATACCTGCGCCAGCACCCGGCGCCGCAGCACCCGCGCGACCTGCTGCAGCACGAATGCATCCGCTTCCGTTTCGCCAGCGGGCACCTGTACAAGTGGCAGTTCGACCGCGAGGGGCAGTCGCTGGAAATCGATGTGCGCGGGCGGCTGACGCTGAGCGAGCAGACCACCATCATGCGCGCAGTGCTCGATGGTTTCGGCCTGGCCTACGTGCTGGAAGATGCCGCGCGCCCGCATATCGAGGCCGGGACGATGGTGGCGGTGCTGCAGGACTGGAGCGAGCCGTTTCCCGGCTTCGTGCTGTATTACCCGAAGCAGCGGCAGATGTCGTCTGCGCTGCGCGCGTTCGTGGATATGCTGCGGGAGTGAGGCGGTATGCCGTGCCGACCAACGGTCGGCACCCACCCGTGTGGCCAATCACTCCACCAACGCGTCATACCCCAGGCCGACGAACTGGATCAGGCAGAACCCATGCCCGAACGGATCGGCCAGCACCGCCAGCCGTCCCCAGCGGCGCTCGCTTACCGGTAGTTCGATCACCGCGCCGGCGGCCACTGCGCGTGACAGCGCGACGTTGATGTCTTCCACCACCCAGTCCAGGTGCAGCGGCGTCCAGTGCCGCTCGTAATCGCGCACGTCGCCCTCGTCGGTGGCCACGCTGCCCGCATCACTCTGCAGCAGGTACAGCGGAGTGGGACCACCGAGCAGTTCAAGCGCGCCAGCGCCCAAGCGGCGGCCGACGCGCAGGCCGAAGGCTGCAACGTAGAACGCTTCGGCAGCGGCCAGATCGGGCACATCGAAGTTGACGATGAAGGTGCGGGCGGGGGAGTCCATGGCAGGGATCTGCGGCGGCCGGTTGCGTGCAGTCTAGACCTGCCGCAGCGGGCTGCCGGTTCATCTGTCGGCGGGATTCAGGCAAGGTAGGCGACTGCTTTCGACAGGGACCTCCATGAGCACGCTTTCCGATATCGAACAGGCCACCGGCCAGGCCTTTCCGCCGCTGTTTCATCAGATCGCCGCCGAAGGGCGCAGCGACTGGGGTGCGCTGGGCAACCCGTGGTTCCGCGAAGTGTTTCCCACCCTGCTGGCACAGCCGCCGCTGCTGCTGCACGCCAACGAGTTCGAGCCGATTGAACAGGGCGAACTGCGCGAAGCCTGGGAAGACCTGACCGCCGAGGACCACTACAACCCGCTGCGCGAGGACCTGCAGCTGCTGCCGTTCGCGCGCAGTGGTGCCGGCGATACCTACTGTTTCTGGACCAATGCGCCGGGGTTCGCCGAAGCGCCGGTGCTGCTGGTGTGGCACGACGACGACCGCGCCGACGTGCTGGCCGCCAACCTGCAGGACTTCCTGTTCCGCAAGATGGTCGAGGCGGTGGCGGAACTGGAAGCGGAGTACACGACGCTGGTCGAGGGTGATCTGGCCACCAACCTGCAGGCCTGGCTGGGCAGCCACCGCAGCTGGTTGCGCGACGACCAGGCGACGGCGCTGGAGGCCTTGTTTGCCCGCACCGATGACATTGCCGCAGGGCGGATCAGCGACGAGGAAGCGCAGGCGCTGGTGAAACAGGTGGTCGGCTTTCCGCGGCTGGACGAGTCGTTCGCCTACGTGCGGACCTGAGCGCCCCTTGCGCGCCTGCGTCGGCATGCATGATGCTTGCGCTGGATGGATGCTGCGGCAGGCGTCATCACCGCGGCACGCTGTTCTCCCTGGCTGACCAAGGATGTCGCATGTCTACTCTCACGCGCTGGGCGCTGTGCCTGCTGTTGTCGACCCTGCCGGCGCTGGCGGGCGCCACCGCGCAGATTCCGGACACCATCGAGATCGACGGCAAGCCGCTGCCGTTGAACACCAATCCACTCAGCGCCCAGCTGCAGGCGAGGGGCTGGAGCCCGCCGGACGACGCCGAACAGTCCACCGCGAACTGGCGTGGCTACGTGGCCCGCTGGCGGATCGATGGCGACGCGCTCGTGCTGGTCGATGCCACCATCGATCTGCCAGGCGGCATGGATGACGGCGTGTACAAGCGGCGCAAACGCAGCATCAAGGCGGAGCTGTTCCCTGGGCAGGCGCGGGTGGTGGCCGACTGGTACACCGGCATGCTGATCATCCCGGATGGCGAGCTGACCCGATACGTGCACATGGGCTATGGCTCCAGCTACGACCACTACCAGCTGTTCCGGGTGAAGGACGGCAAGGTGCTGGAGCACCTTTCCATGGATGAAGCCGCATTCGAGGCCTACAAGAGCAAGGCGTTCCAAGCGTTCAGGGAGACGCCCGAATTCCGCAGCGCGCTGAAGGAGACGATGTCCAAGGGGATGACGAAAGCCCGGGCCATCGACTTCCTGCAGAGTTTCAATGCCGAGGTCTACCTGTCGCGTTGATGGGTCTGCCAGCCTTGCGCCGCGTGCAGCAGGGGTCAGAGCCCTTTCCGTTGGAAAGGGATCCGACCCCATGATCGATCAGCTCGCCGCCGGGTAATCCAGGTAACCCTCGCGGCCACCACCGTAGTAGGTGTCGCGATCCGGCGCGGCCAGTGCGATGTCCTGCTGCAGGCGCTCGACCAGATCCGGGTTGGCGATGAACGGCTGGCCGAAGGCGGCGATGTCGATCGTGCCTTCGTCGACCAGGCGCAGGGCGTACTCACGGGTCATGCCGCCGGCCAGCAGCACGGTGCCGCCGTAGGCCTGCTTGAAGGCTTTCAGGAAGTCTTCGCCGATGGCGCGCTCGCCGCGCAGGTAGTTGTCATTCAGATGCACGTAGGCCAGCCCACGCTTGCCCAGTTCTTCGGCCAGGTACAGGTAGCTGGCTTCGTTTTCGGCATACGCCGGCATATCGAAGACCTGGCTGTTCGGTGCCAGGCGCACGCCGACGCGGTGCGCGCCGATGCTCGCGGCCAGTGCATCCACGGTGTCCAGGATCAGTCGTGCGCGGTTGCGCATCGAACCGCCGTAGAGGTCCTGCCGATCGTTGGTGAGCGGGTTGAGGAACTGCTCGAACAGGTAGCCGTTGGCGGCGTGCAGTTCGATGCCATCGAAGCCGGCGGCGATGGCATTTTCCGCGCCACGCACGAAGTCGCTGACGATGCCCGGCACTTCCTCGGTGCGCAGGGCGCGCGGCGGGGTCGGATCGATACGGCCGCGGCTGCCGTCATCCAGGTACACGAAGGCGAAGTTGCGCGGGTCGCTGCCCACGGCACGCGTACCGGCGCTGACCGGCTGGCCGCCGTCGGGCTGCAGCGAGCTGTGCGACATGCGGCCGACGTGCCACAGCTGGGCGAAGATCGTGCCCTGCGCGGCGTGCACCGCGTCGGTCACCAGCTTCCAGCCCGCCACCTGTTCGGCCGACCAGATGCCCGGCACGTCGATGTAGCCCTGGCCCTGCGGCGAGACCGGCGTGCCTTCGCTGATGATCAGGCCGGCGCTGGCGCGCTGACGGTAATACTGAGCGGTCAGTTCGTTGGCCAAGGCGCCCGGGTTGCGGGCACGGGTCATCGGCGCCATGGCAATGCGGTTGTGCAGCGGGGTTCCCGCCAGGTCGAAGGGGCGGAACAGCAGATCGGTCATCTCGGTCATCTCGGTGTGGGGGAGGGCGCCCGTGGCGCCATGCACACAGGATGGAGTTGACATCGAGGCGCATAAAGAGCTTCGATTTCCCTCTTGGCGGGACATCGTGTCCCCAATGGAGGCTGCAGATGCTGCCCGTGGAATCCTTGAATGGCCTGGTGACCTTCGTCACCACGGCGCGCGCCGGCACCTTCACCGAGGCGGCAGAGGCGCTGGGTATCTCGCGCTCGGCGGTGGGCAAGGCCATCGCCCGGCTGGAGGCGCGGCTGGGCGTGCGCCTGTTCCATCGCACCACCCGACGCATCTCGCTGACCACCGACGGCGAGGCCTACTACGCCTCGTGCGCGGCCGCGCTGGATGAGATCTCCGCCGCCGAGGCGTGCCTGGGCTCGGCCGCGCACCTGCCCAGCGGACGCCTGCGCATCGACATGCCCTCGTCTTTCGGCCGCCTGGTAGTGATGCCGGTGCTGCTGAAGCTGTGCCAGCAGTACCCCGACCTGCAGCTGACAGTGACCTTCACCGACCACTTCGTCGATCCGATCGAGGAAGGCATCGACCTGCTGATCCGCTTCGGTGGCCTGCAGCAGGCCGAGCACCTGGTGGCGCGCCGGCTGGGCAGCCAGCGCCTGGTCACCTGCGCCGCACCATCGTACCTGCAGGCGCACGGCGTGCCGCGCAGCGTGGACGAGCTGCGCCAGCACCGCAGCATCGTCGGCTACCGCCACGGCCAGCCGATGGCGTGGCGGATCGGCCCGGATGGCGAGGGTGGCACCTTCATTCCGCAGGCCACCCACCAGCTCAACGACGGCGATGCGGTGATCGACGGTGCCATCGCCGGGCTCGGCATCTGCCAGATGCCAGTCTCGCTGGTCCGTCGGCACCTGCAGTCCGGCGCCCTGCAATCGGTGCTGGACGAGTGCATGCAGCGGCACATCGAGATCCACGCACTGTGGCCGCCCACCCGCCACCTGCGGCCGAAAGTGCGCTTCGTGGTGGATGAGCTGACCCGGCTGGCCGCGGCGGGCGCGTTCGACTGAACAACGCTACGGTGAAGGCTAGTAGCTGACGATCCTCGCGAAGGCTTCGCCACCGCCGGCCAGTTCCTCGAGGACCTCAATCAGAAGCATGATGAGATCCCGACCGTGCGCAGTGACAAAGTAATCCGCAAGGTTGTTGATGTCCGTCGCGATGTTGCTTGACCACGGCGGTTGCAGAGTCCGGTTTTCAAGCGACCAGATGACCCTGTCGGGAGGCAGATGGGCGAGCTCGTTCCGGATGATCCGGATCTCGGCAAGTGCGCCAGCTCCATCCTTCTGCGGCAGCGTTCCACCGTAGAGCGTATGCATGATGATCGGGAAGCGGGTTCCCCAGCCAGCAGGCTCCAGGTTGCCGGTTATCGTCGAGAAAAAGGCATACAGGAACGCGTCGCTGCCGACCTCATCAGTGATGCTTCCCAGTTCAATCCCGACGCCCATTTGATGCTCTGAGTTGTATGGAGGGTGAGAGATTGGCAGCTGCGTCCGCAATGCAATCGGGATTCTTCATAAGTCATTGATATTGAAAGGTGCGCGAACGGGTCCCCATAGGCGAGCAGCCAGCCAATAGCGTCAGGTGCGCGCGCTCTGTATACTATCCCCCAGTATAGTTCCGAAGGTGGCCCGCGATGCCGCATTCCCCCGAAGAAAAGAAGAAGGTCCTGGCCCGCGTGCGCCGCATCCGCGGCCAGTGCGATGCGCTGGACCGCGCGCTGGAGGCCGGCGCCGACTGTGGGCCGGTGCTGCAGCAGATCGCGGCCATCCGTGGCGCGGTCAACGGGCTGATGTCCGAGGTGATGGAAGCCCACCTGCGCGAGGAATTTGGCCAGCCGGCCACCTCCGATGAACAACGCGCCGAACGCGTGCGCGAGATGAGCGGGCTGATCCGCTCGTACCTGAAATAAACAACGGCGCAACATAGCGCCGCCCATCCTGTTACTGCCTGTCTTTGGAGAGTCCGCCATGAAATCCCGTGCCGCCGTCGCCTTTGGTCCCGGCCAGCCGCTGCAGATCGTCGAGATCGACGTCGCCCCGCCGAAGGCCGGCGAAGTGCTGGTCAAGATCACCCACACCGGTGTCTGCCACACCGATGCGTTCACCCTGTCCGGCGATGATCCGGAAGGCCTGTTCCCGGTGGTGCTGGGCCATGAAGGCGCCGGCATCGTGGTGGAAGTGGGCGAGGGCGTGACCAGCGTCAAGCCGGGCGACCACGTGATTCCGCTGTACACCGCCGAGTGCGGGGAGTGCCTGTTCTGCAAGAGCGGCAAGACCAACCTGTGCGTGTCGGTGCGTGCCACCCAGGGCAAGGGCGTGATGCCCGACGGCACCAGCCGCTTCAGCTACAACGGCGAGCCGATCTACCACTACATGGGCTGCTCGACCTTCAGCGAGTACACCGTGGTGGCCGACGTCTCGCTGGCCAAGATCAATCCGGAAGCGAACCCGGAACACGTCTGCCTGCTCGGCTGCGGCGTCACCACCGGCATCGGCGCGGTGCACAACACCGCCAAGGTGCAGGAAGGCGACAGCGTGGCCGTGTTCGGCCTGGGCGGCATCGGCCTGGCGGTCATCCAAGGTGCGCGCCAGGCCAAGGCCGGCCGCATCATCGCGGTGGACACCAACCCGTCCAAGTTCGAGCTGGCCCGCGAATTCGGTGCCACCGACTGCATCAACCCGAAGGACTTCGACAAGCCGATCCAGCAGGTCATCGTTGAAATGACCACCTGGGGCGTGGACCACAGCTTCGAGTGCATCGGCAACACCAGCGTGATGCGTGCGGCGCTGGAATGCGCGCACCGTGGCTGGGGCCAGAGCGTGGTGATCGGCGTGGCCGGTGCCGGCCAGGAAATCTCCACCCGTCCGTTCCAGCTGGTCACCGGCCGCAAGTGGATGGGCACCGCCTTCGGCGGCGTGAAGGGCCGCAGCCAGCTGCCGGGCATGGTGGAAGACGCGATGAAGGGCGATATCGAGCTGGCCCCGTTCGTCACCCACACCATGGACCTGGACAAGATCAACGAAGCCTTCGACCTGATGCATGAAGGCAAGTCGATCCGCTCGGTCGTCCACTTCTGAATCACGCCAGGCGGCAGGCCGCGCGCCTGCCGCCGCTGGGAGCACTCCATGGAACGCATCGAACACCGCGCCTGTTTCGGCGGCTGGCAGGACGTCTATCGCCATCACTCGACCACGCTGGGCTGCGACATGCAGTTCGCCGTGTACCTGCCGCCGCAGGCCGCCACGCAGACGCTGCCGGTGCTGTACTGGCTGAGCGGGCTGACCTGCACCGAGCAGAACGTCATCACCAAGGCCGGCGCACAGCGCTACGCTGCCGAGCATGGCGTCATCCTGGTGGCGCCGGACACCAGCCCGCGCGGCGATGATGTGGCCGATGCCGAAGGCTACGACCTGGGCAAGGGCGCAGGCTTCTACCTCAACGCCACCGAGCAGCCGTGGGCGAAGCACTACCGCATGCACGACTACGTGGTGCACGAACTGCCGGCGCTGATCGAAGCGAACTTCCCGGCCAGCGATGCGCGGGCGATCAGTGGCCATTCGATGGGTGGGCACGGCGCGCTGGTGCTGGCGCTGCGCAACCCGGGCCGCTACCGCAGCGTGTCGGCGTTCTCGCCGATCGTGGCGCCGAGCCAGGTGCCGTGGGGCCAGAAGGCGTTCACTGCCTACCTGGGCGACAACCCGGCCGAGTGGGCGCAGTGGGATGCCACCGCGCTGGTGGCCACCGCCGGCGAGCGCCTGCCGCTGCTGGTCGACCAGGGCGATGCCGATGAGTTCCTGCAGAACCAGCTGCAGCCCGAACGCCTGCAGCAGGCCTGCGAGGCCGTCGGCCATCCGCTGACCCTGCGCCTGCAGCCGGGCTACGACCACAGCTACTACTTCATCGCCAGCTTCATCGGTGAGCACATCGCCCACCACGCCCGCGCGCTGAAAGCCTGAGTTGTAGAGCCGAGCCGATGCTCGGCTGGCCTTCGGTAGAGTCGAGCTTGCTCGACTGGGCAGCAGAGCAGCCGAGCGTGGGCTCGGCTCTACGGAAGCCGGCGGCCAGCCGCCACGCATGGCGTGGCGCTACCGGTCGTCGTCTTCTTCCGCCGCTTCACGGCCCTGCTGGCGGATCAGGGCCTCTTCGCGCGCATCGTTGATGGCGTAGCGCACGCTGTCCAGGTCGATGGTGGATTCATCGTGCACGAAGGTGCCGGTCAGCTCGCTGTCCGGCAGCAGGCTGCCAGCCTCGAACAGCGCCCACATTTCCTCGCCATACCAGGTGTCCAGCAGGTCGGGCGCGAAACGGCCCAGATAGGCGGTGAGGTTGTTCACATCCCGCAGCAGCATGCTGCGCGCGGCGTTGTTGCCGCCCGCGCTGACCACCTGGGGGAAATCGATCACCACCGGGCCATCGGGACCGACCAGCACGTTGTACGGCGAGAGATCGCCATGGATCAGGCCGCAGCACAGCATGCGCACCACCTGGCGGACCAGGGTCTGGTGGAACTGGCGGGCCTGGTCGGGCTCCAGCTCCACCTCGCCCAGGCGGGCGGCGGAGAAACCGTCGGCATCGGTGACCAGCTCCATCACCAGCACACCGTGGTAGTAGCCGTACGGCTCGGGCACGCGCACGCCGGCATCGCGCAGCAGGTACAGCGCGTCCACCTCGGTGTTCTTCCAGGCCGCTTCCTGCTGCTTGCGGCCGTACTTGCTGGCCTTGCCCACCGCACGCGCCTCGCGGCTGCCGCGCACCTTGCGCCCTTCCTGGTACTGCACGCGCTGCTGGAAGCTGCGCTGGGCCATGTCCTTGTAGACCTTCGCGCAGCGCACCTCGTCGCCGCTGCGTACCACGTACACGGCCGCTTCCTTGCCGCTCTTGAGCGGGCGTAGTACTTCATCGATCACGCCGTCGTCGATCAGTGCGCGCAGTGCTTCGGGGGTTTTCACGGGACCTCGGGGCGGCCGGCGCGGACGCGCTCGCCAGGATGGGGAGGGATCTGCGCATTTTACAGGCCGCGGCTGCCCAGCGGCTTGCCGGCGGGCCCGCGAGCGTCGCGCATCCGCTTTTTCCAAAGCGGATCACGCCGCAGTGGCCGCGGGCTGCGCTATGGTGCGCGCATACGGCCTTACGGATGGGGGGAGTGCATGCCGGTCGTGCTGGCGCTGCTGTACGTGCTGTGCCACGGGTTGGTCGTGGCGTTCTGGCCTGGGACGGCCGGTGGCGGATCCTTCGCCTTCCTGACCGCGGCACCGTTGCTGGCCGCGGCCGCCTGCCTGTGGCGAGCCCAGCGCGACCGTGCGGCGCTGGGCTGGCGTGCCACCGCGCTGGCCCTGCTGCTGTGGGCCGGTGGTATGGGCTTCAACATGGTCGATGCGCTCAGCGCCGGCCGCTCCAACATCACCCCCAGTGCCAGCCTGCTGCTGTACGTCCTGTACGGCGTGCCGCTGGTCTTCATCCTGGCCCGGGCGCGCCGCGAGCGCTGGACCATCAGCCTCATCGACGGGCTGATGGCCGCCCTGCTGGGCGTGCTGTTCTTCGTGCACACGCAGTCCTTCGCCGACCGCATCGACATCGATGACCAGGCGATGGCCAACATGCAGCACATGTTCGACATCCAGAACCTGTGCATCGCCGCCTTTGCCGTGGTGCGCTGGCTGGCCGGCGACGTGCCCGAGCGTCGTGCGTTCTTCCGTGCGCTGGCGCTGTATGCGCTGGGCTACCTGGTGGTGGCGTACTACATCAACCATTACACCGCCGAGCAGTCCTTTGGTGCCTACAACGACCTGCTGATCGACGTGCCGTTCCTGCTGCTGGCGGTGCTGGCCCTGCGCCAGTCCCCGGTGCCGGGGCGGGTGCTGCACCCGCGCCTGTCGCGGCTGGTGCAGGCCGGTGGGCCGATGATCCTGCCGTTGCTGCTGCTGGTGGTCGGCACCCTGGTGGTGGACCACGCGCGGCCGCTGGCGGTGGCCGGGTTCGTGGTGGCCACGCTGGGCTTCGGCCTGCGCAGCACCCTGCTGCAGATCGATCTGCTGGAAGGCCAGGCCACCCTCGACCAGCTGGCGCGGCAGGACGGCCTGACCGGCGTGGCCAACCGGCGGCAGTTCGACACCGTGCTGCAGGCCGAGTGGAACCGCGCCCGCCGCAGCGGCACCGAGCTGGCGCTGCTGCTGGTGGACATCGACCACTTCAAG
>DOKO01000212.1 GCA_003510825.1 Stenotrophomonas sp. | reverse complement strand
GCCGGGGAAGTTGTCGTACAGGTATACCGTCGGCACGAATTCCTGCAGCAGCTCGACGATGCCCGGATCTCCCTCGCCGCCGCGCAGCTGGCCACGGCCGGTCTGGTCGGCGATCGCGAACCAGGAACCATCGCCGTTGCCGACCGACTTCTGCAGGTCGCGCGCATCGGCCATCACCGCCACGGTGGCGACGATGTGCAGTGCGTAGGCGGCGCCGAGGAAGCCATCCAGCGCATCCTGCTTGCTGGCGAACGCGCGCAGCAGCAGTGCCTGCGGCAGCTGCCACCACACCGCAGTGGTATGCAGTTCCTGGTCGGGCAGGTTCACCGGGCCGTAGCCGATGTTCTCGTGCGTGTAGTAGCGGATCTTCTTGTAGCCGGCCACGCGGCGCACCACGTGCACCTCACCATGGTGCGAATCGCCACGGCCGGCCACGCCGCCATCGAAACGGTCCAGCACCTTGAGCTTGGTGAAGTCGATGCTGTCGGTGTAGTAATCCACGTGGGTGCGCGTGACGTAGGCCTTGCGGCCCTCCCAGTCCAGCGTTTCCACCTGGTACGGGGTCGACTGCACCATGTGGATCGCGCCTTCGTACAAGGTGAGCGCGGCCGCGGAATAGTCGACCTCGGCGATGATCTGCTGGCGGCCATCGCTGCGGTCGACCACCACGAAGTTGCCATCGGCCACCGCGCGCAGGCTGACCGCGTTGGCCGGGTAGCTGTCGGCGATCCATTCCCAGCGCTCGCCTTCGCGGTGGATGACTTCGGTTTCGGCCAGCGCTTCCAGGAACACTTCCGGATCGATCGGGCCGAAGCCATCGCCGACCCGGAACGGCAGTTCGAAGGCCGCGCAGCGGATGTGGTCGAACAGGATCAGCGGCTGGTCCGGGGCGATGCGTGCGTGCTCGGGCGAGGCCTCGGCGAAGAAATCCGGATGCCGCACCACGTACTGGTCCAGCGGCTGCGAACTGGCCACCATCACGCCCAGCGCGGGCTGCTGGCGGCGACCGGCACGGCCGAAGCGCTGCCAGGTGGCGGCCACGCTGCCGGGGTAGCCGTTGAGGATGACCACGTCGAGGCTGCCGATATCCACGCCCAGCTCCAGCGCCGAGGTGCTGACGATGCCGTCGATGTTGCCCGCGCGCATCGCACGCTCGGTCTCGCGGCGTTCGGTGGGCAGGTAGCCACCACGGTAGGCGCGGATGCGGGGCGGCTTGCGCGGGTCGTGGTCGAAGATGTCCTTCAGGTACTTCGTCAGCACTTCCACCATCAGGCGCGTCTGCGCGAACACCAGAGTCTTCAGCCCGGATTTGATCGCGATGCGGGCGATGCGGTTGCTCTGCGAACGTGCCGAGGCGCGCAGGCCCAGGTCTGGATTGATCACCGGCGGGTTCCACAGCAGCACCTGCTTGGGCCCGCTGGGCGCGCCGGATTCGGTGATGGCGGTGACCGGCGCCTCGATCAGCGCTTCGGCATGCGCCTGCGGGTTGCCGATGGTGGCCGAGCACAGGATGAACTGCGGTTGCACGCCGTAGAACGCGCAGATGCGCTTGAGCCGGCGCAGCACGTTGGTGACGTGGCTGCCGAACACGCCGCGGTAGGTGTGCACCTCGTCGATGACGATGTAGCGCAGGTTCTCGAAGAACTGCGCCCACTTGGTGTGGTGGGGCAGGATGGCCTGGTGCAGCATGTCCGGGTTGGACACCACGATGTCGCCGTGCAGGCGGATGGCCTGGCGCGCATCGCCCGGGGTGTCGCCGTCGAAGGTGAAAGCTTTCACGCCGAGGTCGCCGGCGCGGTTGAGTTCCAGCAGCTCGGCCACCTGGTCCTGGGCCAGCGCCTTGGTCGGGAACAGGTACAGCGCCTTGGCCTTGTCCCGCATGGCCGCGCTGACCACCGGCAGGGTGTAGCACAGCGACTTGCCGCTGGCGGTGGGGGTGACGATGGCCACGTGCTCGCCGCGCTGGCTGGCCTCCCAGGCTTCGGCCTGGTGGCTGTAGAGCTGTTCGATGCCGCGCGACTTCAGGGCGGCGGCCAGGGCCGGCGGCACCGAATCGGGAATGGGCGCGTAGCGGCCCTCGCGGCCGGGAATGGCGAAGCTGCCGGTGATGCGGTCGTGGTAGCGGCGCTGCAGGCGCGCACTGAGCAGGGCGCCATCGCGCGCGGGCAGGCCGTCGCGGGTGGCGAGCTTCTGCTCGGCGTCGGCCGTGCGCTTGGCGAGTTCGTAGGCCATGGAGGAGGGAGCCGGGACGGTTTGCGAGGGGTCACATGGCACCACAGATGGGTCTCAGGGTGTGAGACGGTGTGCCGGGATGCAGTGAACCATTCAGTGCCCGGGGTTGGCGCGCTGCGCAATGTCGGCGGTGCGTGCAGCGTTGCGGCGAAGGGACTGGCGGATGGCCAGGATGCATCGCAGCGCATGCCACGCTGCCAGCACGCCTGCGACCGGCAGCCATCGCAGATCGCCCAGCCAGCCGGCAAGCAGCAGCAACAGCAGAAGCCCCAGCCAGGCCAGCTGCCAGGACCCGCCGCTGGGCGGAAAGCGCTGCCGATCGCGGGCCAGGCACCAGCCCGGCCCTGCGCCCAGTACCGCGCCATCATCGGCGCGTACCTCCAGCCGCATCGACCGCCGCTGGGAAAATGCGCGGGCATCAGCCCATTCCCACGGGAGCTGCACGCGCCGGTCGGCGCCCAGCAGCCACACCGGTCCGCCATCGGAATGCTTCCGGTACGCCTGCAGCTGCCCCTGCAGCTGCAGCACGCGCTGGGCGGTTGCGGGCCCGCGTCGTCGTGGCCACGCCAGCCACGCGGCGCCGCCGGCGATCACCAGCATGAGCAGCGCCGGGACGCCGGACAGGTCCACGGCTGCCCACAGCGCCAGGGTGGTGATCGGTAGTGCGGCGGGCCGCATCCCGGGACCGCGACGCATCGCGACTTCGGCGGGTGTCTCCAGCCGCTCGCCGAGGACGTGGGCGGCGGCGGGACGACGGAGTGTTGCCACCTCGAAACCATTGAGGCGCACGACGACGGCCCAGTGCCTGCCCATCACCACCTCGGCGTCATTGCGGTCGGCGAGGTGCGGCCACGCCTGGCGGGGCATCAGCACGGGAATGCCGGCCAGTTGGCCGTCGCAGACCGGATAGTTCGCGCTGCGCGCGCCTGCCGTGAATGCGCCGGTCAGCATGCGTACCTGGTCGTCGTGGAGGCAGCCGGTCAACACGCGCAGCGTCGCCAATGCGGCGCGTTCCCGCTCATCCAGCGTGCGCAGCGCACTGCTCCGCCGCAGTACGTTCATTCGGTCGCGGACGCGCGACGTCCACTCACGCAGGGCCGCCGTGACCATCGCCACCAGCAGGGCCATCCCGACCAGCAAGGCCACGCGCGGCATCAGCTGCAGCGCGCCTGCGGCGGAAGGAGTGTCGGAGTATTGGCCATGGTGCTCGCGTACGCGGGAAATCCGGCAGCGTGGCGGCCTGGTGCACCGATGGGAATGACGATTGTTGCAAATCGCAGGTTGCGTGCCGCACGACGCAAGATCGGATGCACCCTGAACGTTCACGCCGCGCCCAACGAAATCTGAAGCCGTGATGCGTATCCTCGGGGTTTGGACGCACCAGACAGGGCGATGGCTGTGGCACGACGGGAACTGCAGGGAGCACTTCTGGCCGGCATGATGCTGGCCGCCACTGCGCACGCGCAGCAGGTTGACCCCGTGATCGACCCGCTCACCGCGAGCGAGGTGCCGGCCGCCGACGCTGACGAGGCCGCCGCGCCGCCGCAGGGTAATGTCACCACGCTGGGTGAAGTACGTGCGATCAAGCCCGAGGATGAGGCGCTGGATCTGTACCGCTTCAAGAACCCGGTGAAGTTCGGCGACAACCGTTTCAGCCGCGACTGGAGCGAGCCGCCGTCGCCGGAACAGGTGAGCATGGGCGGTGGCTACATCATGATGGGCGTGGTGAAGGGCGTACTGGCGGCGGGTCGCGGACTGAACAAGCTCACCGGTGGCCCTGACCAGATCCAGGCCGCCATCGCACGGCCACCGCCGGAGCTGACTCCCGAACAGCGACGCCGGGCACAACAGTTCTGCGAGCAGCAGGACGGTTGCGATCCCTCGGTCGGGAAGTAGGCGTTATCCTGCCGCCTTTCCTTACGAGGCTGCCTGGATGCTGCTGCGCTCCCTTCTCCTGCTTGCCGCGTTGAGCCCGCTGGCCGTTGCTGCCAGCGACCTGGCCGATGACGGCTCGTGCCGCAATGGCGCGTTTCCTTCCGCGCAATCGGATTTCGCCGTGGCCAAGGTGGTGGGCACGCAGCGCCTGTATCTGCTGGGCGACATGGACGGCTGTCCGGCCAAGGGCGAGCCGGCCTGCCGCCAGCGCAGCTACGTGGTGAGCGGCGACACGCTGGTGACCGGCCGTGACCTGGGCTCGTACCGCTGCGCGTTCTTCCCCAACAAGGTGGGCGGCAGCGCCGGTTGGGTCGAGCGCAGCAAGCTGCAGCCGGTGGCACGGGTGACGCCGACGCTGCAGGGCTGGGCCGGTGACTGGAAGGATGGCGATAACGGCCTGAAGATCCGCGTGCAGGGCAAGCAGCTGCATGTCGAAGGTGATGCTTATTGGCCCTCGGCCAACCCCACGCCGGAACAGCGGCCGTATGGGCCGAACATGGGCCAGGTGGAAGCGCAGGCGACGCCGCGCGGCAGCCAGGTGGATTTCGTCGAGGACAGCTGCACGGTGCACGCGCAGTTGCTGGGCGACGTGCTGGTGGTGTCGGACAACAGCGAGTGCGGCGGCATGAACGTGCGGTTCAACGGCGTGTACCGGCGTACCGGGGCGCGTTGACGGGTGATGGATGGGGTCAGAGCCCTTTCGCATGCGAAAGGGATCCGACCCCGTTGATCCGCACGGGGCAGTAGATCCACGCCATGCGTGGATGCTGTTTGCGATGCGGGCGAAAGGGATCCGACCCCGTGGCTCAGCGCCGCCGTTCCAGCCACCACAGCAGCGATGTGCACAGCACGAAGGCCAGCCACCACGGCCAGCGTGAGCCTGGCACCGGCTGCATTGCTGCGGTACTCACGGGCGCTCCCATCGCCAACGCCTGCGTCGTCGCATCGCGCATCGCCTGGCGATGCAGCGCCGCCGCCTCCTTCGCGTCGAACACGTAGCGCCAGACGGTCGTGTCGCCATGCTGCAGGCGCTGCCAGCCTGCTGCCTGCGGCCACCATCCGGCGCAGCGCATCGACGAGGTAGTGGCATCGACCACCAGCGGCACAGGTGCGCCCTTCGCATCGAATGCCTGCAGCGGCGCCTGGACGCCACACAGCGCGACGCGCTCGCCCAGCCAGGCCTGCGCCTGCGGTGACCACAGCGCGTCCGTGCCGGGCTGTGCACGCGCCAGCGTAGCGACCACGCCGCTCCACAGTTCGCCGTGGCGATCATCGCGGCCGGCCAGCACCCAGCGCCAGCTGTCGGTGACCGGCAGCAGGCCGATGCGGCCCTTGCCGACGCTGCGCCAGCCACCAAGGGTCTTGCCTGCGGCGTCGTGCAGCAGGGCGCTGCCGTCGCTGACCTGCAGCGCCAGCGCCTCCAGCGAGGGGAGGGAGGCGCTGTGCGAGCTGCGGTCTGCCGCTTCGCCATCGGCGGTGGGCAGGGTGGCTGAGTCCAGCGGGCCCCGACGTGCGGCGAGCATCGCGCTCTCGCCGTCGCCAGGCAGTTCGATGGCATGGCTGCTGCCATCGCCCTGCACGGGCAGGCCGAGATCACGCAGGCGCTGCCGCGCGCTGGCCGATGGCGCGCCCGCGCTGCGCACCAGCACGCCAAGGCCATCGCGCAGTGCCTGGCGCACCGCTGCCAGTTGCCCCGCGCTCAACGCCGCCAGACTGCGCTCGTCCAGCAGCAGCAGGTCG
>DOKO01000051.1:13889-14400 GCA_003510825.1 Stenotrophomonas sp. | reverse complement strand
CCAGCGGCCACGCCAGCAGCAGCGCCAGGCCTGCCGGGGCCGCAGCCCACAGCACCGCCAGCGCCGGCAGCTCCTGCCGCGCGATCAGCTGTGGAGCCTGCAGCGTGCGGCTGCGCCGCCACCACGACACGCCCAGCGCGAACGCCGGCTGCGCCAGTGCGGCAAGCACGGCACCGGGCAGCCCACCCACGACCGAGGCCAGCGCCAGCACGGCGCCGAGGACGAAGGCGATCGACAGTGCGCGTGGGCGCGACAGCTCAGTCATAGTGGCGCCGCATCATGCTGGTCACCGACGGCGGCACCTGCAGGTAGAAACCCCGCTCGGTCAGCTCGCTGCGGACCTTGTCCGGGTCGGCCTGGGCCAGACGGCGCTGCGCATCGAGGGTCACTTCGAGGACGAACGACAGCGCACCCAGCGAGGTGACCAGCGGCGCAGGCAGCGCGCTGAAATCATCACGACGGGCGAGATAGACGTAGGTGTCCGGCTTGAGTTGGCTTTTATAGACGTAGG
>DOKO01000051.1:431-13684 GCA_003510825.1 Stenotrophomonas sp. | reverse complement strand
GTTGGCTTTTATAGACGTAGGCGTGCATGTCCGCGGGACGATAACCCGGGAAGAGCCATGATTGTGTCGGAAAGCCGACACCGGGGAAAGCCGTCAAGCGACGATGGCGGCGCGATCGACGGCGTTTCCCGCGTGGGGTTCAGCAATGTGGCGGCGGCGTTCAGCCTGCCGCCACCGGCTTCAGTTGGCCGCGACCTCTTCGGTCAGCTGCGGATCGAAGGTGGGCGCCTGCAGCCAGCGCACCACGTCGCCGCCCAGCGCATCGGCAATCTGCTCCAGCGTGGTGCAGGCGCGGAAGGTGAACGGCCGGTTGGTGGAGCGCTTCAGGGTGAAGTTGCCGACCACCTTCCCGTCCTCCTTCAGCTCGCCATAGATGCGGCCCCACTTCGGTCCGGAAATGGCACCGCCGCCCGCGGCGTGCGCCTTGGTCACCACCAGGTGCAGGTTGCGGCCGGTGCCGTCCTCGCTGTCACCCACCACCACCGCACCATCGGCATGGCGCACGATGCTCTGGCTGAGGTACTGGCCGAAGTGGCATTCGTCGCGGATCAGTTCGCCACCCACGCCCTCGCGGTACGGCACGTCGGCGGTGATGAGGATGGGTGCGCCGGCGGCCTGCGCCTGGAGCGCGGGCACGCACAAAAAAACCGCTGCCAGGGCAGCGGCGTGGATCGACTTCATGGTGTTCCCCCTGTAGACCGCGTCCCCGGCACACCGCCGGGGACTACGGCAATGCTTACTTTACCTTGGCGTAGGTGCCTTTGAGCGCCACGCCCGCCAGGATCGCGCCGGCGTAGCACTCGTAGTTGGTAGCGCTCTTGAACTCGTTCTTCTTGTAGTAGCTGACGATGTCGACCACGGCATTGGCGCCGCGCGACTTGGCGCCATCCTGCAGCGCGCGCAGCGCCGACAGGGCCACCCAGCGGCAGGCTTCCTCGTCGCTCTTGTTGGCGGCGTTGGTCTTCTTGTTGGTCACGTCCTCGCCCAGGCGCTGCTGCACGCTGACCGGCTGGCCGGCCAGGTAGAAGCGCACGCTGCCGTCGATGCCGGCATCCTTGGCGGCCTGCGAGCTGACCAGCTCGCGCAGGGACTGCTCGACGCGGGTATCGCGGGCCGAGGCGGTGGAGGTCAGGGCCAGCAGTGCGGTGGCCGTGGCGATCATCAGGGTACGACGCATCGAAACTTCTCCTTGTTCGGGGTGCGGGGTGGAGCGCGGTGTGGGGCGGTGGATCACTCGCTCCAGCGGCGGAACACCAGCGAGGTGTTGATGCCACCGAAGGCGAAATTGTTGCTCATCACGTACTCGGCCTGCAGTTCGCGGCCCTGTCCGGTGATGAAGTCGAGCTGGCCGCAACGCGGGTCGACCTCGCCCAGGTTGAGGGTCGGGGCGAACCAGCCGGCGCGCATCATCTCGATGCTCATCCAGGCTTCGAACGCGCCGCAGGCCCCCAGCATGTGGCCGACGTAGCTCTTCAGCGAGCTGATCGGCATGCGGCTGCCGAAGACCTGGGCGGTGGCCTGGGTCTCGGCGATGTCACCGTGGTCGGTGGCGGTGCCGTGGGCGTTCACGTAATCGATCTGCGACGGCTGCAGGCCGGCATCCTCCAGCGCCAGGCGCATGGCCTGGGCCATGGTGTCGGCGCTGGGCTGGGTGACGTGCTGGCCGTCGCTGTTGGTGCCGTAGCCGACGATCTCGGCGAGGATCGTCGCGCCGCGGGCCTGTGCGTGTTCCAGGTCTTCCAGGATCAGCGTGCAGGCACCCTCGCCCAGCACCAGGCCATCGCGGCCGGCATCGAACGGGCGCGGGGTGGTCTGCGGCGCATCGTTGCGCGTGCTGGTGGCGAACAGGGTGTCGAACACCGCCGCGGCGGTGGCGTCGAGCTGTTCGGCACCGCCGGCCACCATCACCGTCTGCTTGCCGCTGCGGATCGCTTCGTAGCCGGCGCCCACGCCCTGGCTGCCCGAGGTGCAGGCGCTGGAGGTGGTGTAGACGCGCCCGGACAAGCCGAAGAACACGCCGATGTTGACCGGCGCGGTGTGGCTCATCATCTTCAGGTAGGTGGTGGCGCTGATGCCGTCGGTGGTGAATTCGTGCAGCATGCGGCCGAATTCGCCGGTGGCTTCATGGCTGCCCGAGGACGAGCCGTAGGCCACGCCGGCACGGCCGCTGCGCAGCACCGGGTGCTCGAACAGGCCCGCTTCGCGCAGCGCCACTTCGGTGGCGCGGACCGACATGATGGCGACCTTGCCCATCGAGCGGGTGGTCTTGCGGTTGTAGTTCGGCGGCAGGTCGTACTCCTGCGCCGGCGCGGCCAGCTTGGTGTTCAGGCCGGCGTAGACATCCCATTCGGGCATCGTGCGCACCGCATTGCGGCAGCTGCGCAGGTGCGCCTCGATGGTCGGCCAGTCATGGCCGAGCGGACTGATGGCGGCGGCACCGGTGACTACCACGCGACGATCGGCGGCCATCAGATCATGCCCCCGTTCACCGAGATCACCTGGCGGGTGATGTAGCCGGCCGGCTCGGACAGCAGGAAGGCGACGGTGGCGGCCACTTCCTCCGGACGGCCGACGCGGCCGGCGGGGATCAGCTTCAGCGCATGGTCGACCACTTCTTCGTTCAGCATGTCGGTCTCGATCAGGCCCGGGGCCACGCAGTTGACGGTGATCTGGCGGCTGGCCAGTTCCAGCGCCAGCGCCTTGGTGGCACCGATGATGCCGGCCTTGGCCGCACTGTAGTTGACCTGGCCGCGGTTGCCGGCCACGCCGGACACCGAGGACAGGGTGACGATGCGGCCCGGCTTGCGCCGCCGCACCATCGGCATGATCAGCGGGTGCAGCACGTTGTAGAAGCCATCCAGGTTGGTGTGGATGACCTGGTCCCAGTCGTCCTCGGACAGCGCCGGAAAGGCGCCATCACGGGCGATGCCGGCATTGCAGACCACGCCGTAATAGGCGCCATGCGCTTCCACGTCCGCTTCCAGCGCCGCACGCGCGGCTGCCCGGTCGGCCACGTCGAAGGCCAGCACGCGGGCCTGCTGGCCCAGTGCCTGGATCTCGGCCGCCACGGCCTGTGCTTCCTCCACGCGGCTGCGGCAATGCACCACCACGTCGAAGCCGTCGCGCGCGATACGCAGCGCAATGGCCCGGCCGATGCCCCGGCTGGCGCCGGTCACCAGCACGCTTCGATTCCCTGTCATGCCTGTCCACTCTCCAGATATGCCATCGAGTCGGCCGGTTCGAACACCGACACGTTGGCGACCGCCCATTCTTCATCGCCTGCCAGGATCCGGCAGGCGAACATCCCTAGCCCATTGTCACCCAACAGCTCGCAGCGCGCGTGTACGCGCAGCACACTGCCGCTGGGGAAGCTGCTGCGCGGGCTGGTGTAGCGCCGGCTGCCGAGCAGGAAGCCCAGCTGCGGCGGGTTGCCGGCCACGCGGGCACGGCAGCCGGCCCAGGCCGCGATGGCCTGCGCCATGTACTCGATGCCGACCCAGGCCGGCACGCCGCCGTCCTCGATGAACAGCCCCGTGGCGGGCACCACCAGCTCGGCCTCGATGCTGTCCTGGTCCCAGCGCACGATGCGCTCCAGCAGGCACATGTCCTGGCGGTGCGGCACCACGTCTTCGATCGCGAACAGGGGCAGGCTCATGCGGCCACCCGCTGCAGTGCCAGCACGGCATTGCTGCCGCCGAAGGCGAAGGAATTGCTCAGTACGCGCTGCGGCGCCCGTTCCAGGCACGCGCCCGGGGCGACCAGCGGCAATGCCGGCAGGGCCGGATCCGCGCTGCCATCCCACCAGTGCGTCGGCAGCCGGTGACCGGGATTCTCGGCCAGCAGGATCCAGCACACGGCCGCCTCGATCGCACCGGAGGCGCCGAGGGTGTGGCCGGTCAGCGGCTTGGTCGAGCTGGCCGGCACCGTGGTGCCCAGCACCTGGGCCACGGCCACGCTTTCCATCGCATCGTTGTGGCCGGTGGCGGTGCCGTGCAGGTTCACGTAATCCACGTCGCCTGCATCCCAGCCGGCGCGTTGCAGCGCCTGCTGCAGCGCGTCGATCGCCCCCAGGCCCTTCGGGTCGGGCGCGGACATATGGTGGGCATCGGCCGATTCGCCCCAGCCGGCCAGCTGCACCGGGCCGGCGTCGCGGGTCAGCAGGAACAGCGCGGCACCTTCGCCGATGTTGATGCCGCAGCGGTGCTGCGAGAACGGATTGCAGCGCAGCGCGGATACCGACTCGAGCGCGCTGAAGCCGGCCACGGTGAAGCGGCACAGCGAATCGGCACCACCGGCGATGACCGCATCGACGATGCCGGCGCGCAGCATGCGCGCGGCCGACATCAACGCCTTGGCACTGGAGGAACAGGCGGTGGACAGCGTCCAGGCCGGGCCCAGCGCACCGCTGCGCTGGCGCACGAACTGCGCGGCGGTGCCCATTTCCTGCTGTGCGTAGTCGAAGCCCTGCGGCCACTCACCGGTCTCGGCGCGGGTACGCAGGGCCTGCTCGGATTCACCGATGCCCGAGGTGCTGGTGCCCAGCACCACCGCCACCCGCTGCGCGCCGTAGCGGTCGATGGCGGCCTGCACCGACGGCGCGATCTGCGCCAGGGCCGCGTCCAGCAGCGCGTTGTTGCGGCCACGCAGGGACACCGGCAGGTCGTCCAGCGTCGGCAGCGGCGTGCGCACTTCGCCCAGCGCCAGAGTCTGGCCCGGCAGCAGGGTGTCGTTGTCGCTGAGGCCGCCCGGTGCGTCGGCAAACAGGGCTGCGGCCACGGCCGCGCGGCCTTCACCGAGCGCGCAGACCACGCCCAGGTCGTTCAGGTAAATCGCTGCGGTCATTTATCCTGCCCGGCCATGTCGATCGATTCGATGCGCAGGGTGTAGCCCTCGGCGCGGTTGTCCAGCTGCACGCTGCCATCGTCCAGGCGCTGCAGCTGCAGCCACACCTGGCCATCGCGCGAGAGGCTGCGCTGGTGGCCGTCATCGACCACCTGCCAGCCGGCCGGCAGCGCCGCAGCAATCGCTTCGGTCGGCCACAGGGCGAACTGCAGGTCATCCAGCACGCGCTCGGCACGCACCTGCGGCGGCAGCCACGGCGCACGCTGCTGGGTCAGCTGTTGGCCGTCCCACTGCAGGCGCACGCCGGTCTGGCCCATCGCCTGAACGGCCAGCTGCACCTGCTGCGCATCCGCTTCCAGCAGTGCATCGAGATCGCGTTCATGGCTGCCGAAGCGGAAATGCAGCTGCTGCTGCAGCGCCAGCGGCGCCGGCAGGCTGGCCGGCGACAGGCGCAGCGGCGGCAGTTCAACCAGCGGGCGCGGCATGCGGCTGGCACAGGCGGCCAGCAGCAGGCACAGCAGCACCGCGCTGAAACGGACGATCAGGCGCTGCACAGTTGCTCCAGCACGCGCATGCGGCGACCGTTGGGGTCGGCCACGTAGGGGTTGTTGGTGTCCCAGGCGTAACCGGCCAGGATGGAGCTGATCATGTCGCGCACTTCCGGCTGCTGGTCGGGGTGGTAGATGATCTTCTGGAAACCGCCTTCGTACCAGCTTTCCACGAAGCGGCGGAAGGTCTTCACGCCGGCGCGCAGCGGAATGGAGAACTCGTTTTCCCAATCGACGGTTTCACCGGCGTAGCGGCGCTTCAGGCATTCGCTGGCCAGCTGTGCCGACTTGAAGGCGATGGTCACGCCGGAGGAGAACACCGGGTCGAGGAATTCACCGGCGTTGCCCAGCAGCGCGTAGCCCGGGCCCCACAGCGAGCTGACGTTGGCCGAATAGCCGGTGATGCGGCGCACCGGCAGCACGGCCCATTCGGCATTGGCCAGCAGACCGGTCAGGTTCGGGTCCTCGCCGACGATGGCCTGCAGCTTCTGCAGGTCGTCGCCTTCGTAGCGTTCGAAGAACGACGGTTCGGCGACCACGCCCAGCGAGCAGCAGCCGTTGGAGAACGGAATCGTCCAGTACCAGACGTCGATGTGCTCGGGGTGGGTGGTGATGAGGATCTTGTTGCGGTCGAAATCCGCTTCGGCCGGAATGTTGTCGCGCACGTGGCAGAAGATCGCGCCGCGCACCGGGAAGTTGGACGGCGATTCCAGGTTCAGCAGCCGCGGCAGCAGGCGCGCGAAACCGGAGGCATCGAGGATGAAATCGGCTTCGATGCGGTACTCGCTGCCGTCGGGACGGCGCACGTTCACCGCCGGGTGTTCGCCGGCTTCCACCGCCAGCACTTCATCGCCGAAGCGCAGGGTGGTGCCCATGCGCTCGGCACCGCGGGCCAGCACGTTGTCGAAGTCGGCGCGCTGCACCTGGTAGGTGGTGCCCCAACCCGGCGAGAACTTTTTGCGGAAATCGAAGGCGGTACGCGCCTCGCCGTGGACGAAGGCCGCGCCGTTCTTGTGCTGGAAACCGGCTTCCACCACGTCCTGCAGCAGGCCGGCCGCCTCGATGTACTCCATGCTCTGCGGCAGCAGGCTCTCGCCGATCGAGAAGCGCGGGAACTGCTGGCGCTCCAGCATCAGCACCTGGCGGCCCTGCTGGCGCAGCATCGCCGCGGCGACCGAGCCGGCCGGGCCGGCGCCGATGATCAGGATTTCAGTGCGTTCGACGTCGATCGGTTGGGAAGTTGCATCCACGGCAGTATTCATCGGTGCGTCCTTGTTGCTCGATCAGGTGGAAAGGAAGGGTGTGCGGTACAGCGCGGTCAGGCCGGCGGCAGGTCGTGCGGCGGCGGACGGAACAGCGGCGAGATCAGCCAGACCAGGCCGATGCCGAACAGCAGGGTGAGGCCGAACGCGCGCAGCGCCGGCGTCTGCGACAGGCCCAGCAGGCCGAACGACAACCAGGTGCTGGCCGCGCCCACGCACACCGCCAGCCAGGCACTGGCATCGCCGCGGTGCTCGATCAGGAAGATGCCGTAGTCGATGCCCATGCCCAGCAGCAGCATCAGCGCCAGCACGTTGAACAGCTGCAGCGGCTGGCCGAACAGGCCGAGCAGGCCCAAGGTGAGCGCACCGGCGATCAGGGTCGGAGCGAACACGCGCCAGGCCTGGCGGCGGTAACGCAGCCACAGCGCGCCGAACACCAGCGCGATGCCGACCAGCAGCAGCCCGCCCATCAGCTTGCGGTAGTGGCCCAACAGCTTGGAGAAGTCGGCCGTGCGGTCGACCCAGCGCACGCCGGGCAGGCCGTCGGCCGCGCCCTGCAGGGTGGCCAGCGCATCGGCGCGAGAGAGGTCATCGACCATCACCACGCTGACCATCTGCCCACCCACTGCACCCACCCACAGGTGGCGGAACGGCTTCGAGGCCGGCGACGCGAGGAAGGCTTCGGCAGTCAGCGGCGAGGCCGCGAAGTCCGGCCGCGGCAACGGCTCGCCCACCGCTTCGGACACCGCCGACAGCACGCCCGGTTCCACCTTCGCGGTCAGCGCGGCATCGGCCTGCTGGCGCGCCGGCGACGGCAGCCAGTCGCTGATCGCGCGGTAGCCACCGATGCGCTTGTCACTGGCCAGCGCACGCAGGCGTCCGGTCAGCGCTTCTTCGCGTTCCAGCAGCTGGCCGGCGTCGGCGCCCTGCACCAGGTAGAACTGCGCCGGGCTGGGCATGCCCAGCAGCTGGCTGAGACGGATCTGTTCGGCCATCAGCGCCGGTGGCGAGGACTGCAGGCTGCGCAGGTCGTCGTTGCTCTGCAGGCGCACGATGCCGATGGCCGACAGCGCCAGCGTGGCCACGATGAAGACGGTGACCGGGCGCGTGCCATGCAGGCGCGGGAAATGTTCCAGCGTGTTGCCCAGCCACTGCGAGAAGCGGGTCTGGCGGATCTCGCCGCCGTCCAGCCAAGGGAACCAGAAGATCACCGTGAGGAACGCGCCGGCGAGGCCGACCACCGAGAACAGGGCCATCTGCCGCAGGCCCGGGAACGGGGCCAGGCCCAGTGCCAGATAAGCCAGCGCACTGGTCACCAGGGCCAGCCACAGGCCCGGCAGCAGGTGCTTGAGCAGCTTCCAGCGGCGATCGGCCGGCTCGGCCTGGCGCGATGCGAACCAGTGAATGCCGTAATCCTCGGCCACGCCGACCAGCGACGCGCCGAACACCAGGGTCAGCACGTGCACTTTGCCGAACACCAGCACGGTCACTGCCAGCGCCACGCCGCAGCCGATCAGCAGCGAGGCGGCCACCAGCAGGATCGGCCGCAGCGAACGGAACGCGAGCCAGACCAGCAGCAGCACCGCCGCCAGCGAGCCCCAGCCGATCGTGTTGATTTCCTGGTTGGCCTGCACGGCGGCCGCTTCGGCATGCAGCGGCACGCCGGCATGCAGGATCTCCAGATCCGCGGCGGCGGCCTTGGCGGCCTGGCCAGCGCGTTCAAGCAGGCCATCGATATGGCGCTCGCCATCGAGCTGGAACGCCGAGCCCGGGGTATCGAACTGCAGCGCGGCCCAGTGCTTGCCTTCGGCTTCCAGCAAGCCGTCATCGCCCAGGCGCAGGCCGGAGCCCTGTGCCTGCTGCTGCCACCACTGTGGCCACAGCGACAGCGGGTCCTGCCGCCAATCGGTCAGCCGCGGTGCGCCCATCGGACCGTACAGCGCGCCCAGCGCCTGTTCGGCCAGCGCGCTCGGTTCGGCCTGCTGCAGCTGTTCACGCTGGCCGGGGGTCAACAGACGGTCGCGATACGGCGCGTAGAACGCGCGCGCTTCGTCGAACCAGCCTTCGATCGAACCGCTGGGCACCAGCAGGCCGCTGTCGGCATCGCTGGCCATGGCCTTGGCGAAGGCGGCCTGCGCGCGCTTGGCGGCGGCGCCATCGGGGCTGCCCAGCAGCACCACCACCTGGCGCGAGCTGCCATCGGCGATGCGCCGGGTGACATCACTCAGCAGGCGGTCGTGCGCATCCTGCGGCAGCAGGGCGAGGATGTCGGTGTCGATCCGCGATTCCTGGCTCCACAGGCGCCACTGCTGCGCGCCCATCACCAGCAGCACCAGCAGCCAGGCAATGCCCAGCCAGTGCCACCAGCGACGCAGGCGCTCCGACCCCTTCCCTGCGGCGTCAGTCGACATATCAGTCAAAGCGGCGCGCCTCGTCGGCGGACAGGCTGGCCGGCGCTTCGGTCAGCGCGCTGAACTGGATCTGCGTGCGGTCCTTGTTGGCCTCCACGATCTCCACCTGGCGCACGTAGCGATCGCCCTGCAGGGTCAGCGATTCGAAGGCCTTGGCCAGCATCGCCGACTTCGGGGTCAGCTTCAGCCGCCAGCCCTGCCCTTCGCGGCTGGCCTGCACGTTGAACTGGCTCGACAGTGCCTGCACGTCGCCACTCATCAGCGCGAACATGATCGCATTGACCGAGCGCATCGCCGGCTGCTGGCGCGCATCCAGCTCGACGCGGGTGCTGCCATCACGCTGGCGGCTGAGAATGCGGTCGGCGGTGACCACCACTTCGGACGGGAACGGCTTCAGCGTGGTCCAGATCACGCCGTGCTGGCGTGCGACCACGAACTGGCCCTGCGAGCGCAGCGGGTTCTTGAAGCCGCTGACCTGCTTTTCCTGGGTGAACTGGCCACGCAGCACGTCGGGCCGCGCCACCGCCTGGGTGATCGCATCGACGGCGGCATCGGCAGCCTGCACCAGCGGCGCAGCAGCAAGCATCAGCGCGCACAGCAGCGCGCGCGGGAGTACCGTGCGCAGGGACGGGACGAAAGCATTCACGGGGCAGGCACTCCAAGACGCTGCCACAGCACCGGCGGGCACTGGTACAGCATTTCCTTGCTGGCCGCGTCCACCGCGACCTGGATGGTCATCGCACGGGTCAGCACCTGGCCGCTTTCCGCATCGATGATTTCGTATTCGATCTTCAACCGGTTCTCCCATTCGACGATGCGCGAGACCACGCGCAGCACCTGGTTGAACAGCAGCGGGCGCACGTACTTCACCCGTGCATCGACCACCGGCCACAGGTAGCCCGATTCGAGCATCTGCGGGTAGTCGTAGTCGTAGCGGCTGAGCAGCGCGCAGCGTGCGATCTCGAAGTACTTGAAGTAGTTGCCATGCCAGACCACGTTCATCGGATCGCAGTCATGGAAGGCCGGGGACAGCGAAATCTCGCCGACCAGTTCGATTGCCTCATTCACCGACATACAGCTCCCAGCGTTGCGCGCGGATCTCCACCAGCAGTTCCCGCAGTTCGCGATCCAGCGCGCGGTCTTCTTCGACCAGGGCGATGCGCTGCCCCAGGTCGGCGTACATGTCGGCCAGACTGCCATGCAGCTGCGCGTTCAGGCCAACCCGTTCGCGCAGGGCCAGGCCCTGGCGTGCGGCGATCAGCATCGCGGCCACCACCTGCTCGGTCAGTTCGATCACGCGCAGGCAGTCGCGCGCGGCGATGGTGCCCATGCTGACCTTGTCCTGGTTGTGGCATTCGGTCGAACGCGAGAACACGCTGGCCGGCATGGTCTGCTTCAGCGCCTCGGCAGTCCACGCGGAGACGCTGATCTGCAGCGCCTTCAGGCCATGGTTGATGGCCGCGCGCGGGCCGGTGGCCGCCGACAGGTTGGCCGGCAGGCCGTGGTTGTAGCGGGCATCGACCACCAGCGCCAGCTGCCGGTCGAGCAGGTCGGCGACGTTGGCCACGGTGTTCTTCAGGGTGTCCATCGCCAGTGCGATGTGGCCGCCGTAGAAGTGGCCACCGTGCAGGATGCGTTCGCCGTCGGCATCGATCAGCGGGTTGTCGTTGGCGCTGTTCAGTTCGGTTTCGATCAGCTGGCGCAGGAACGGCAGGCTGTCTTCGAGCACGCCGATCACGTGCGGCGCGCAGCGCAGCGAATAGCGGTCCTGCAGGCGCTGTTCGTTGCGCGGCGGGCGCTCGCTGTGCAGGTCGCTGCGCAGGCGCGCGGCGATGCGGCCCTGGCCCGGGTGCGGCTTGGCGGCGAACAGGGTCTCGTCGAAGTGATGCGCGTTGCCGTCGCTGGACAGCACGTTGAACGCGGTCAGGCGGGTGGCCATGCGGGCCAGGTAATCGGCACGCTGCCAGGCCAGGCAGGCCAGGCCGGTCATCACCGCGGTGCCGTTCATGATCGCCAGGCCTTCCTTCGGCCGCAGCTTCAGCGGGGTCATGCCGATCTTCGCCAGCACCGGGCCGGCCGGCTGCACCTGGCCTTCGAACAGCACCTCGCGCTCGCCACACAGCACGGCGGCCACGTAGGACAGCGGGGTCAGGTCACCACTGGCACCCACCGAGCCTTCGGCCGGGATCAGCGGCAGCACGTCGTGCTGCAGCAGGGTGGCCAGGCCTTCCAGCAGCTGCACGCTGACACCGGACATGCCACGCACCAGCGAGGCCAGGCGCGCGGCCAGCACGGCGCGGGTCTCGGCCGGGTCCAGGTAACGGCCCAGGCCGCAGCCATGGTAGGTGTAGAGGTGGTGCGGCAGCTCGGCCACCAGCGCCGGCGGAATGTTCACCGTGCACGAATCGCCGTAGCCGGTGGTCACGCCATAGATCACGCCGTCCTCGCGCAGCAGGCGGTCGAGGAAATCGGCGCCGCGCTGGATGTGCGCGCGGAAGGCCGGCGCCTCGCTCAGGGCGGCGTCGCACTGGCGCTGGGCCAGGGCAACCACGTCTTCGATGGTCAGCGGTGCATCGCCGAAACGGCACACGGGTACGGCGTCAATCGTCATGAGGAGCCTGGTCCCAGAAGGGGAAGAAATTGAACCAATCCAGCGGGGACTGGATGACCTGGAGTTCCAGCCAGCGTGCGAAGCGCTGCGCCTGTTCGGCCAGTGCGGCGTCACGCGAACCACGCGGCAGCACCACGCGGTCGGCAAAGTGTTCGAAGGCCACGCGATAGCCATCGCCTTCGTGCAGGCAGGACATCGTGTAGACCGGGCACGCCAGCGCGGACGCCAGCACATAGGCGCCGATCGGGAACGGCGCACGGTGGCCGAGGAAATCGGCCATCACGCTGCGCCCGCCCTGCACCGGCACGCGGTCGCCGACGATGGCCACGAAGCCGCCCGAGGCAACTTTCTCGGCCAGCATCACCGCCGTGGCCGGGCCCATCCCGGTCACCTGCACCAGTTCCACCGCGGCCAGCGGGTCCAGCCGCTGCAGCAGGCGGTTGAAGCGCTGCGCATGCGCGGTGTGCACCAGCACGGTGATGCGGAACCCGGGCACCTGCTCGGCCAGCACCTGGCACAGTTCCAGGCAGCCGATGTGCGCGGTCAGGATCAGGCCGCCTTCGCGGCGCGCGATCTTGCCCAGCACCAGGTCGCGCTGCAGGTGGATGCGCTCGGGCGGGTAACGGCCGCCGAGGCCCAGGATCTTGTCCAGCATCGTGTCGGCGAAGCTGAAGAAATGGCGCAGGCTGTCACGCCAGCCCGGCGCATGGCCGAGCGCGCCGGTGTGCGCCTGCAGGCGCTGCAGGTACTGCAGCGAGGCGCGGCGGCCGACCCGGTTGCCCAGCCAGTGGCAGACCACCACCGGCCATACGCACAGGCGGAACGGCCAGCGCCCGAACCAGCGGTGCACCCAGCACAGGAACAGCACGCCGGCCACCGAAGTGGATTCGCCGATGTCGGCCCAATGCGGTGCGTCGTGCGCGCGGCTCATCTCAACCCTGCCCCTGCAGGCGGCGCCACAGCAGGCGCGGCGCGCGCGGCAGCATGCCGAAGAACAGGCGGGTGTGCATGCGGCTGATGCGCACGTTGTCGCGCCACACATCGAAGTGCGACACACCGTCGGCCGGATAGGTCACACGGGTGGCCAGGTGTTCCACCGGCACCTGCCGCCAGTACAGGCGCACCATCACTTCGGTATCGAAGTCCATGCGCCGGCCGATGGTTTCCTGGCCGATCAGGCGCAGCACCGGCGGCAGCGGGTAGACCCGGAAGCCGCACATGGTGTCGCGCAGGTGCAGCGACAGCGTGTTGATCCAGACCCAGATATGGGTGGCATAACGGCCATACAGCCGGGCCTTGGGCACGCTGGCATCGTAGGCGGGAATACCGCAGATGACCGCGTCCGGCCGCGCCCGTGCGGCGGCGATGAAACGCGGCAGGTCGCTGGTGTCGTGCTGGCCGTCGGCATCGATCTGCAGCACATGGCTGTGGCCACGGCGCGCGGCCTCGGCGAAGCCGGCCAGCATCGCCCCACCCTTGCCCTGGTTCACGTCCAGCCGCAGCAGATCGACCCCATCGCGTTGCGCCAGCGCCTGCAGTACCTCGGCGCACGATGCACGCGAGCCATCGTCGACCAGCA
>DOKO01000051.1:0-168 GCA_003510825.1 Stenotrophomonas sp. | reverse complement strand
GCCATCGTCGACCAGCAGGCAGGGCAGGCCGGCCGCCTGCACACCGTCGACCACGGCGCCGATGGCATGCTCATGGTCGTACACAGGAATGACCACCAGCGGCGCGAAGGCGCCACCGGCCACCACAGCGTCAGTGCGCATCGGTCAGGACCACCTTGCCGCTGGCAT
>DOKO01000351.1 GCA_003510825.1 Stenotrophomonas sp. | reverse complement strand
CGGCAACTTCACCAAGGTGGTGCAGCGGTTGCCGATCCGGATTTCGATTGATCCGGGGCAGGCGCTGGCGGCGCGGCTGCGGCCGGGGATGTCGGTGATCGCGCGGGTGGATACGGCGGCGGAGCCTGCGCCTGCGGCGGTACCGGCTCCGGCTCCGGCTCCGGAACGGTAGAGTCGACTGTCAGTCGACTGCTCTGCCGCCCGCCTAAGTGCGCGGCTTCGCCGTAGGCTGCGAACGGCGGAGCCCCTCGTGGCTGATCGTTGCGGTGGGATTGCTGGATGGGCCGGGTGGGTGAGGCAGGCGGGACACGCCGTAAACCCGTCCATGGGGGCTCGTAGGCGCCATCCATGGCGCCTGCGGTCCCGCCTGCCCCACCCACCCGGCCACGGACATTCTCCGTGCGCGTCAGCCACGTGATTCAAAGGAATAGAATCAAAAGCGGGGCCTGCGGCTCCGCTCTATTTGTAGAGTCGAGCCATGCTCGACTGCTCTGCGCCAGGAACGATCACTCATCATGAAATTCAACGCATTGGCCAAGAAAGCGGCCAAGGGCCCTGCGCCGCTGGAACATGGCGGCGCTGTGGAAGTGGAGGATCTGATCCGCTTCGTGCTGGAGCACGGTTCCGAAGGCGCGGCCGAGATCGAGCGACTGTGTGCGCTGTACGCGTGGCGCGAGGAGTTCCAGTACAACGCCGATGGTACGCACCTTGCGCCGATGGCGCCGTGGGCGCAGGCGTGTGCGGCATTCGGGCACGGTGGCGTGGCGGGGCTGCAGCCTCTGCTGGATGATCCGCGGCGGGCGACCTATGCGATCGGTGTGCTGGAAGACGTGCGCAGCGAGGCTTCGGTGATGGCGCTGCTGGGGTTCTGCGAGCACGCGGATTTCAGCCAGGGCGATCCGATGTCGGCGCCGTCGCGGGCGCTGGCTGCGTTGAATTCGCTGCTGTCGTTCGAGAAGGGCGTTGTGGTACCGGTGGCGACGCAGCAGGCGCTGCTGCGCCTGGTTCAACGTGCGTGGGAACAGGCGCCGACGGCGCAGGGCCGCAGCCTGGCGTTGTATGCCGCGCGCGGTGCGTCGGTGGCTGAGGCGCTGGAGTGGCTGCAGTCGCTGGCGCTGCAGGAGGAAGAGATGGTTGCTGCGCGCAAGGTGGCGCTGAAGCGGCTGCGGCAGCGTCTGTGAGATGGGGTCGGATCCCTTTGCCAGGGGCAAAGGGCTCTGACCCCAGAGTCCCGTTCCGTCAGCCGGCGCAGCGCGCGCAGAGGCCGTGCACTTCCAGGGTCTGCGCCTGCGGCTGGAAACCCAGCTCCTTGGCGCGCTTTTCCAGCTGGGTGACGATCTCGCGGTCTTCCAGCTCCACCGCGCTGTGGCAGCTGTTGCAGATCAGGAACGGCACCGAATGCGCCGCGCTGCTGGGGTGGTGGCAGGCCACGAAGGCATTCACCGATTCCAGCTTGTGCACGAAGCCATTGGCCATCAGGAAGTCGAGCGCGCGGTAGACGGTGGGCGGGGCATCAGCGCCCACGCCCTTGCCGTTGCGCACCCACTCCAGCAGCTCGTAGGCCTTGACCGGCTTGCCGGCCTCGGCGATCAGCTTGAGCACGTTGGCGCGGATCGGGGTCAGGCGCAGCCCGCGCTCACGCGAGACACGCTCGACCACCGCCACGAAATCCGATGCGTCGTGGACGTGGTGGTGCGGGGCGGTACAGGCAGAAGCTGGTTTGGCGGGCATGCGCGTTCTCCGGTTCAGGTCTGGGCGGCAGGGCTCAGGCCGTTGCTACCTTGGTGATGGCCACATCGATGCGTTTCAAGGCCTGCTCGCGGCCGGCCAGGTACACGGTATGGGAAATGTCAGGACTGACCTGGGTGCCGGTGATGGCCACGCGCAGCGGCTGGGCGACCTTGCCCATGCCCATTTCCAGGGCAGCGGCAGCGTCGTGCAGGGCTACGCCAACGGCTTCAGCGGTCCATTCCGGCAGGGCCGCCAGCAGTTCGCGGGCCTTGCCCAGCGGCAGCTCGGCGCCGGCCTTGAAGTGCTTGGCCACGGCCGCGTCGTCGTACTCGGTCAGCGGCTGGTACCAGACCACGGCCTTTTCGGCCATTTCCTTCAGGGTCTGCACGCGCTCGCGCAGGGCGATCACCACGTCCACCGGCGCCGGGCCGGCGGCCACGTCCAGGCCCAGCTTTTCCAGCTGGTAGACCAGGTGCGGCACGATGCTGGCCGGCTCCTCGGTCTTCAGGAAGTGCTGGTTGACCCAGCCCAGCTTGGCCATGTCCAGGCGCGAGGCCTTGGAGTTGCAGTTGGTCACGTCGAACAGCTCGATCAGTTCCTGGCGGCTGAACAGCTCCTGGTCACCGTGCGACCAGCCCAGGCGGGCCAGGTAGCTCAGCAGCGCGTCGGGCAGGTAGCCGGCGTCCTTGTACTGCATCACGTCGGCCGCGCCGGTGCGCTTGGACAGCTTGGCACCCTGCTCGTCCAGGATCATCGGCATGTGGCCGAACTTCGGCACCGGGGCGCCGATGCCTTCGTACAGGTTGATCTGGCGCGGGGTGTTGTTGATGTGGTCGTCGCCGCGGATGACCTCGCTGATGCCCATGTCCCAGTCGTCCACCACCACCGCAAAGTTGTAGGTGGGGTAGCCGTCCGGGCGGAAGATGACCATGTCATCCAGTTCGCTGTTGGCGATCTCGATGCGGCCCTTGATCAGGTCGTCGAACACCACGGTGCCGTCGAGCGGGTTCTTGAAGCGGATGACGCGGTTCGGGTCGTCCTTGCGCGGCAGGCCCAGCTCACGCGCGGCGCCGTTATAGCGCGGCTTTTCCTGCTTGGCCATGGCGGCCTCGCGCATCGCGTCCAGCTCTTCGCGGGTCTCGTAGGCGTAGTACGCCTTGCCGTCGGCCACCAGCTGCTCGGCCACTTCCAGGTAACGGGCGACGCGGTCGGTCTGGTAGATCGGGCCGACGTCGTAGTCCAGGCCCAGCCAATCCATCGCCTCCAGGATCGCGTCGATCGCGCCCTGGGTGCTGCGTTCACGGTCGGTGTCCTCGATGCGCAGCACGAATTCGCCGCCGCGGTGGCGGGCCTCCAGCCAGCAGTACAGCGCGGTGCGGGCACCGCCGATGTGCAGGTAACCGGTGGGGCTGGGGGCGAAGCGGGTGCGGCAGATCATGGAGGGCTCGGGGAACGGGAATCCCCCGATTTTACCACCAGCCCCGGAAAGGCAAGGAGGGGCGGACGCATACCGCCCCTCCCGCCCGGTTTTTCAGGGCTGCGGTTCAGCCTTGCGCGGGAAGGACTGCTCGCGCATCGCGGCGTTGTAGGCGAACGAGGCGACGATGGCGGCGGCCTGCTTCAGGTCGTCCGGTTCGGCGTGGTCCCAGGTGTCCAGGTGGCTGTGGTGGACGTTGGTGAAGTAGTCCAGGCGGTCCTGGATGAACTGGAAGCCCGGCAGGCCGATCCGGTCGAAGCTGATGTGGTCGGTGCTGCCGGTGTTGCGGGTGGCCACGGTGGTGGCGCCCACGTCATGGAACGGGGCCAGCCAGGCTTCGAAGATCGGCATCGCCGCCAGGTTTTCCTGGGCGTAGATGCCCCGGAAGCGGCCGGAGCCGTTGTCCATGTTGAAGTAGACCTGGAACTTGCCGTAATCGCGGGTCTTCTGCAGCGGACCGGTCGGGTCGCGCAGCGAGGCCGGCAGCGCCTTCTGGGCCGGGTCGGTGGGTTCGGGGAAACGACCGAAGTGCTTGGCCACATAGGCCTGCGAGCCGATCAGGCCCTGCTCCTCGCCGCTCCACAAGGCCACGCGGATGGTCCGCTTCGGCTTGGCGCCGGTGGCCTTGAGGATGCGCATCGCCTCCATCATCACCGCCACGCCGGCGGCGTTGTCGGCCGCGCCGGTGCCGCTGTGCCAGGAATCTAGGTGGGCGCCGATCATCACCACTTCATCGGGCTTGCTGCTGCCGCGGATCTCGGCCAGCGTGTTGTAGCCGGGCTGGTCGGCGTCGTCGGTGAAGCGCGCGGCCACGTCCACGCGCAGGCGTACCGGCTGCTTGGCGTCCAGCGCGCGCACCAGCGGGTTGAAGTGCTCGGCGATCATCGCCAGTTCCGGAATGCCCACCGATTCGCCGGCCTTGCGCGAACCGCCGCCGGCGACGCGGATGATGCCGTTGTCCCAGCTGCTGATGCTGATCGAGGCCAGCGCGCCCTCTTCGACGAAGAAGGCATTGACCTTGGCGGCCAGCTCCTGGCGTTCCTTGTATTCCTTCACCCGCTTGGCCCGTTCGGCGGCCACGTCCTTGGGCAGGGTGAATTCCTGCAGGCCTTCCAGCGAGGTGGCATCGTGCCGGTGCGAGTCCGGCTCGGTGCCGCGCTTGTACTCGCGCGCCTCGCCCAGCAGCAGGATCTTGCCGCGCAGCTTGCCGCGGTACTGCTCGATGTCCTCGGGCTTCTTGATCTCCACGTGCACCAGCTCGCCCTCGACCGGGCCCTGGGTGCCGGGCGTCCACGCCTTGGGCAGGGCGTGCAGCGGCTGCACGCGGTCGCCCAGCATTTCCACGCTGGCCGAGGTGAACTCCCAGCCACGGCCGAAATCATCGAAGGCTTCGTCGTGCACGTTGTCCAGCTTCCATTCGCTGAACTTGCCGCGGGTCCAGGCATTGGCGCGGCCCATCGCCGGCGAATTGGTCAGGCGCGGGCCGATGCGTTCGGTGAGGTAGCTGAAGGTGTCCATCACCTGCGAACGGTGGAAGGCCTCCTGGCGGATGCGGCTGACCATGTCCAGGTCCACCG
>DOKO01000056.1:6780-24752 GCA_003510825.1 Stenotrophomonas sp. | reverse complement strand
GCCGCCGGCCTGCTGCTGATCGTGTTCGGCCTGGATGGTCGCCTGCAGCGCTGGGAAGCCGGCGTGCTGGTGGCGGGCTTCGTGCTGGTGCAGATCGTGCTGCTGCGTCGTGGGCGCCTGGAAGCGCCGGACGTGCAGGCGGTCATCGCCGAATCCGCGCTGAGCCGCACCAGCCTGCCGCTGAACGTGCTGCGCGTGCTGATCGCCGCGCTGACGCTCTACTGGGGCGCGCGCCTGGTGGTGGGCGCTGCTGCGGATTTCGGCGCGGCGCTGGGCTGGACCCCGTTGCTGGTGGGCCTGCTGCCGGTGGCCATCGGCACCACGCTGCCGGAAGTAGCCGCGGCCATCGCAGCCGCGCGGCGTGGCCACGGCGACATGGTGCTGGGCCATGTGCTGGGCTCCAGCGTGGTGAACCTGCTGCTGGTGATCGGTGCGATGGGCCTGCTGCAGCCGCTGGCGCTGCCGGCGTCGTTCGTGCGCCTGGAACTGCCGGCGCTGCTGGCCTTCGCCCTGGTGCTGTACCCGATGCTGCGCGGTGACCTGAAGATCAGCCGTGGCGAAGGCGGGATCCTGCTGGGCGCGTTCGTGGCCTGGCTGGGCCTGGAGATCGCCCTGGTCCTGTAGATCCACGCCATGCGTGGATGACGGGCCGTGCCGACCAACGGTCGGCACCCACCATCAAGCAGCCGTGCCGACCAACGGTCGGCACCCACCGTCAGCTTGCGGGGGTTTCCTCTTCCCGCTCCGGTTCCGGCGGCGGCAGCTGCTCTTCCTTCGCGCGCTCGTTGCCCGGCAGGCTGGGGCGGGTTTCCATCAGCAGCGACAGCGCGGCCTTGGCCATCATGTGCGCGCTGATCGGTGCGGTGATGAACAGGAACACGGTGATCAGCAGCTCGCGCGGCTGCGGGTCCTGGCCCAGGAAGATGTGGTAGCAGACCGAGCACGCCAGCACGCAGCCCACGCCCAGCGTGCTGGCCTTGGTTGGCGCGTGCAGGCGCTTGAAGAAGGTCGACAGCTTCACCAGCCCCAGCGCACCGACCAGGATGAAGAAGCAGCCGAACAGCAGCAGCACCGACAGGGCGATCTGGATGAAGGTGATCATTCGACGATGTCCCGGCGCAGCACGAACTTGCTCAGCACCACGGTGCTGCCGAAGCCGAGCATGGCAATGACCAGCGCCGCTTCGAAGTAGATCGCCGAGTTGAGGTACATGCCGAACAGCATCAGCTCGGCGATGGCGGTCACCGACAGCGTGTCCAGCGCGAGGATGCGGTCGGGCACCGTCGGGCCGCGCAGCAGGCGCCAGGTGCCCAGCAGCATGGCCAGGCCGACCACGTGCATGCACACCACCAGGGTGGTCTGGATGATCTGGAATCCAGTCATGGGAAGATCTCCATCAACGGGGCTTCGTAACGTCGCTTGATCGTGTCGATCAGTTCCTGCGGGTCTTCCAGGTGCAGCACGTGCACCAGCAGGTACTTGCGGTCATCGCTCAGCGCGGCCGACACGGTGCCCGGGGTCAGGGTGATCATGCTGGTCAGTGCGGCGATGCCGTGGATGTTGGCGATGTCCAGCGGCAGCCAGATGAAACCGGGGTGGATGTTGCGCTCCGGGCCGAGCACCTGGATGGCCACGCGGATGTTGGACATCAGGATGTCCCACAGGGTGACGACCAGCAGCTTGGGCACCGGCCGCAGCGTGCCGATGCGGGCGAACTCACGGTCCAGGCGCGCGGCGAACAGCGGCACCACCACGCCCAGCACCAGGCCCAGCACGATCTGCCCGAGGGTGAAGCTGTCGGACATCAGCAGCCAGAACGCCACCACCATCATGCTCAGGGCGGGCGAGGGGAACACGCGGCGGCGGAAGGAACGCTTGGCAGTCATGGCTGGCGGATCTCCGGCGTGGTCGCGCGCAACTGCTGCACGTAGTCGCCCGGCTGCAGCAACTGGGCGGCGATGGCGTCGGTGTGGCGCATCAGCGGCGCTGCGGCCACGGCCATGCCGACGCCGTAGGCCAGCAGCAGGCAGGCGGCATACAGCTCGATGCGGCGCAGCGGTGCCTTGCGCGGCGGCGGCGCGTCCGGGTCGGGCGTCGGCACGCGCCAGAACAGGCGGATGCCGCCGCGGGTCAGGCCCATGATGACCAGCAGGCTGCTGACCAGTACCGCCGTCCACACCGCGCCGGTGTACTGCGCCGGCATGCCGGCCAGCAGTGCGGCCTTGGCCAGGAAGCCGGACAGCGGCGGCAGGCCCGCCACCGACACCGCGCCGATCAGGAACAGCACGGCCGGCGTTTCCTTGCCCGGCATCGGTGCCACCACTTCCTTGCGGTCGCTGGCACCGCCACGGCGGCGGCGGATCAGATCGGCGATGAGGAACAGGGCCGCCGCCACGAAGCTGCTGTGCGGCAGGTAGTAGAGGCCGGCCGACAGCACCTTCGGCGTGCCCACCGCGAAGGCGATGAACAGCGTCGCCGCCGAGACGACGACCAGGTAGGAGATCAGCACCCGCAGGCGGGCCGCGGCCAGCGCGCCCAGGCCGCCCAGCACCAGGGTGGCCACGCCGGCCCACAGCAGCCAGTCACGGCCATAGCCGGCCAGCGCGCCGGCGTCCTCGCCGAACCACAGCATCTGCACGCGCAGCACCGCGTACAGGCCGACCTTGGTCATGATCGCGAACAGTGCCGCCACCGCAGCCGGCGCGCGCGCATAGGATTCGGGCAGCCACAGGTACAGCGGCATCAGCGCGGCCTTGGCGCAGAACACCAGCAGCAACAGGCCGATGGTCGCCTTCACCAGGGTCAGCTGCGAGGCCGGCACCTCGGCGATGCGTTGCGACAGCTCGGCCATGTTCAGTGACCCCAGCGAGGCATACAGCAGGCCCAGCGCGATCAGGAACAGGGTCGAGGCGGTGACGTTGAACACCACGTAGTGCAGGCCGATGCGCATGCGCAGGCCACGGCCGCCGCTCAGCAGCAGGCCGTACGAGGCGATCAGCATCACCTCGAAGAACACGAACAGGTTGAAGATGTCGCCGGTCAGGAACGCACCGTTCAGGCCGACCAGCTGGAACTGGAACAGCGCGTGGAAGTGCGGTGCGCGCCGGTCCCAGCCCGAGCACGCATGCATCAGGCAGGGGATGGCCAGCAGCAAGGTGGTCAGCAGCATCCACGCCGACAGGCGGTCGGCCACCAGCGCGATGCCCAGCCGCGAGGGCCAGTCACCCAGCAGGTAGACGTTGATGTCACCGTCGGCGGTCTGCGCGAACAGCAGGCCCACCACCACGGCCAGCGCCGCCATCGCGGTCCAGGCCACGCTGCGCTGCACCTTCGGGCCATAGCGGCGGTGTTCGACGAACAGGGACAGCGCGGCGCCGAGCAGCGGAACCAGGATCGGCAGGATCACCAGATGATTCATGCCTGGTCCTCGCCCCGACGCGGCGGTGCGTCTTCATCCGGCTCGTGCGCATCCACGTGGTCGCTGTGGTTGTCGCTGCGGCTGCGCATCGCCAGCACGATGGTCACCGCGGTCATCGCAAACGCGATGACGATGGCGGTCAGCACCAGCGCCTGCGGCAGCGGATCGGTGTAGTTGCCCAGGTTGCTGTCCACGCCTTCCTTCAGTACCGGCGCCTTGCCCAGCACCACGCGGCCACCGGCGAAGATCAGCAGGTTGGTGGCGTAGGACAGGAAGGTCATGCCGAGGATCACATCGAAGCTGCGCGCGCGCAGCAGCAGGTAGACGCCGATGGCGGTCAGCACGCCGATCGCGGTGGCCAGGGCCAGTTCCATCAGTGCATCTCCCCGGTGCGGGCCGAACGGCGTTGCAGGTCGATCTCGCCGCGGCGCGCGGTGCGCGTGCGCGACGGCTTGACCGTGCCCATCATCGACAGCATCAGCATGGCGCCGCCGAACACCACCAGGTACACGCCGATGTCGAACCCGATCGCGCTGGCCAGCGGTACTTCACCGATCAGCGGCAGGTGCAGGTCGAGGTGGCCGCTGGTCAGGAACGGCACGCCGAACAGCATCGAGGCGCTGCCGCTGAGCAGGGCGATCAGCAGGCCCATGCCGATGCAGCGGATGTAGTCGAAGCCGAAGCGCGATTCGACCGACGCGGTGCCCTGGATGACGT
Source organism: Stenotrophomonas sp. (assembly GCA_003510825.1). GTDB lineage: Bacteria > Pseudomonadota > Gammaproteobacteria > Xanthomonadales > Xanthomonadaceae > Stenotrophomonas. Next base: position 20,617 of record DOKO01000056.1, on the reverse strand, counting down.
ACTGGATCAGCAGCGGTACCGCCAGCACCAGGCCGGCGATGAAGCCGCCGCCGGGCGCGTTGTGGCCGCGCAGGAAGAGGAAGATCGAGACCGTCAGGGTGAGCGGGAACATGATCTGGGCCAGATCGGCCGGCACCGGCAGCTTGATCGGCGGGCCCGGCATGATCTGCTCCGGCGCCATGCGCGTGCGCCGCAGCAGGGCATGTACCACCAGGGCGGCGATGCCGAACACGGTGATCTCGCCGAAGGTATCGAAGCCGCGGAAGTCGACCAGGATCACGTTGACCACGTTCTGCCCATAGGCCTCGGGCAGGGCGCGGGCGAGCATCTCGCCGGCCATGGTGTTCGGCGGCAGGGTCATCGCACTGTAGGCCAGCGCACCGAGACCGGCACCGGCGATGATCGCGATGACCGCATCGCGCTGCTTGCGCCAGCGAGGCCGCTCCGGCCCGGACTGGGCGGGCAGGTAGTTCATGCCGAGCAGCATCAGCACCAGGGTCACCATCTCCACCAGCAGCTGGGTCAGGGCCAGGTCCGGGGCGGACAGGAATACGAAGGTGAGCGAGACCATCAGGCCGACGCCACCGACCAGCAGCACGGCCAGCAGGCGCTGCTTGTAGACGCGCAGGGTGGCCACGGCGCAGGCCATCATCACCAGCCACAGCGCCCAGCCCAGCAGCGGCATCGACTGCGGCCTGGTCCAGTTGGGCGAGGCCGGGTTGGCGATGTAGGGCGCGGCGGCCACGGTGATGGCCACCAGCACCAGGCCCAGCAGCATGCGCTGCAGGCTGCCGTTGGCGATGCCGTTGGTGAGGCGCATGGCCAGCGCGGACACCGTGTCCAGCTGGGCGTGGAAGACGTTGCGGCCGGTGGCGGTGTTCTGCACGCCGTGCAGGTTGATCAGCTTGCGCAGGCCGAAGTACAGGGCCACACCGCCGACCACGCCGATCGCGCTCATCGCCAGCGGCAGGTTGAAGCCGTGCCAGACCGAGAGGCTGTACTCGGGCATGGCGTTGCCAAGGATGGAGCCGGCCGCGGCATGCAGCACCGGGGCCACGGTCAGCGCCGGGGCGATGCCCACCGCCACGCAGATCACCACCAGGATCTCCACCGGCACCTTCATCCAGCGCGGTGGCTCGTGCGGCACGCGGTCCAGGTCGTGCGGGCCGGGGCCGAAGAAGGTGTCGTGCACGAAGCGCAGGCTGTAGGCCACGCCGAACACGCCGGCCAGCAGCGCGGCGATGGACACCGCCGTGCGCATGGTGCCCGGGCCGCCGGCGGTCAGCGCCTCGGCAAACAGCATTTCCTTGGACAGGAAGCCGTTGAGCAGCGGGATGCCGGCCATCGCCAGCGAGGCGATGATCGCCAGCGCGCTGGTGAAGGGCATCAGCTTTCTCAGCCCGCCCAGCTTGCGCATGTCACGGGTGCCGGTTTCGTGGTCGATGATGCCGGCGGCCATGAACAGCGAGGCCTTGAACGTGGCGTGGTTGAGGATGTGGAACACGCCGGCCACCACCGCCATCGGCGTGGACAGGCCGAACAGCAGGGTGATCAGGCCGAGGTGGGAAATGGTCGAGTAGGCCAGCAGGCCCTTCAGGTCGTGCTGGAAGATCGCGTTCCAGGCGCCGATCAGCAGGGTCAGCGCGCCGATGCCGCTGACCGTATAGAAAAACAGGTCGGTGCCGGCGAGGGCCGGATGCAGGCGGGCCAGCAGGAACACGCCGGCCTTCACCATGGTGGCCGAATGCAGGTAGGCCGACACCGGGGTGGGCGCGGCCATCGCGTGCGGCAGCCAGAAGTGGAACGGGAACTGCGCGCTCTTGGTGAAGATGCCGGCCAGCACCAGGAACAGGGCATAGGGGTAGAGCGCGCTGGCGCGGATCTGGTCGCCGGCGGCCAGCACCACGTCCAGGTCGAAGCTGCCGACGATGCGGCCGATCAGCAGCACGCCACCGAGCAGGGCCAGGCCACCACCGCCGGTGATCACCAGCGCCATCCGCGCGCCCTCGCGGGCATCCTTGCGGTGCGACCAGAAGCCGATCAGCAGGAACGAGCTGATGCTGGTCATTTCCCAGAACACCATCAGCAGCAGCAGGTTGCCGGAGATCACCATGCCCAGCATGGCGCCCATGAACAGCAGCAGGTAGCAGTAGAAGCGGTGCGCGTTGTCCTGGCTGCTGAGGTAGTAGCGCGCGTACAGCACCACCAGTGCGCCGATGCCCAGCACCATGCCGGCGAACATCCAGGCCAGGCCGTCCAGGCGCAGGGCGAAGTCCAGCCCGATCTGCGGCAGCCAGGGCACCAGGCTGCGGACCACCTGCCCGTCCATGATCGCCGGGGTCAGCCAGCCAAGGATGGCCAATCCGCCCAACGGCGCCAGCGCCGCCAGCCAGGCGGCTGTCGAGCGGGAACTACGGGGGAAGGCCGCAACAGCCACTGCCATCAGGAACGGCAGGGCCAGCAGCAGGGGCAGGCTGGGGAGCATGCAGGGAATCCATGATTCACGAGCAGGTCATTGAGTCTAACAGTCAGCCAAATGCCGCCGAAACCCATGTAACGGCGACAAACGGCATGTAACGTGCGCTATTCATCTTTTTTGCGGTGCGGCATGCCCGTTTCGAGGCCTTGCGGCGTGTGGTCGCCGGCTTTGCCGGATCGGCTCCCTACGCCCGCGCATGGCGGCCTGCGCCCCCGCGTGGCAACGGCTGTGGCTTTCACGGCGGATGTGCAGGCAGGCGCGTGCCGCCCGCGCATCGCAGGCTGGCAGGTCGTTCGTGCAGCAGGGGTGACGGGCCGTGCCCGTTCAGGAAACGACGGACAGTGACGCGGCAGGAGGGGTCAGTAGCGCCAGTCGAGCTTGCGGTAGGCCTTGGCCATCACCCAGGCCGGGCCGATCAGCAGGTAGGTCAGGTCGGTCAGGAAGCTGGGCTTGCGGCCTTCGAACTTGTGGCCGATGAACTGCGCCACCCAGGCCACCACGAACACGCCCACCGCCAGCCAGCGCAGGCTGTTCAGGCCGATCTCGGCCTCCAGCAGGCGGCACAGGCAGCCGAACACGAAGAACTGGATGAGCATGCCGATGCCCAGCGGGCGCGACAGCTTGTTGTAGAAGCACCAGGCGCTGAACATCGCGAAGGCCGACCAGATGCCGTACTGGAACCAGGTGATCAGCGGCGGCACGCACCACAGCAGGGCCACCACCGACCACAGGATCGCCGGCACCGCCACCACGTGGATGCGCTGGTTGATGACGTTGCGGTGGTCGTCTGAATAGCTGGCGAAGTAGCGGTCGATCGGCCGCGCAAGCTGGGTGGTGGTCTGCATGCCGCCAGCATACTCCGGCCGGGCCGGACGGTGCGGGGGCGTCCGCAGGGCAGGGTCGACCGTTGGTCGACCATCGCGCGCAGCGCGGGGTTCAGCGGATCCGGGCGAAGACGGTCGCCCCATGCAGAGCGCCCCCGACCTTCCGGCCGGGGGCGCTGGGGCAATCAGTCGACGCTGATCCCGGCCAGGCGCTGCAGCGCCTCGGCGTACTTGGCGCGGGTGCGCTCGATGATCTCGGCCGGGATGGTCGGGCCCGGGGCGGTCTTGCCCCAGTCCAGCGTCTCCAGGTAATCACGCACGAACTGCTTGTCGTAGCTCGGCGGGCTGGTGCCCACTTCGTACTCGTCGGCCGGCCAGTAACGCGAGGAATCCGGCGTCAGCATCTCGTCCATGATGTACAGGCGGCCATCGGCATCGGTACCGAACTCGAACTTGGTATCAGCCAGGATGATGCCGCGCTCGCGGGCGTAGTCCGCCGCGAACTTGTAGATGCGCAGGGTGGCATCGCGCACGCGCTCGGCCAGGTCCGCGCCCACCTGCTTGACCATCGCATCGAAATCGATGTTCTCGTCGTGGTCGCCGACGGCGGCCTTGGTGGACGGGGTGAAGATCGGCTCGGGCAGCTGCTCGGCCTGGCGCAGGCCGTCGGGCAGGTCGATGCCGCTGACCTTGCCGGTGCGCTGGTAGTCCTTCCAGCCGCTGCCGATCAGGTAACCGCGGGCGATCGCCTCCACCGGCACCGGCTTCAGCTTGCGGGTGACCACCGCGCGCTTGGCGTACAGGGCCGGGTCGACGCCCTCGGGCAGCACGCTGGCCACGTCGATGCCGGTCAGGTGGTTGGGCATCAGGTGCGCGGTCTTGGCGAACCAGAAGTTGGACACCTGGCAGAGCATCTCGCCCTTGCCCGGGATCGGGTCGGGCAGGACCACGTCGAACGCCGACAGGCGATCGGTGGCCACCATCAGCAGGTAGTCGCCCGGCGGGGTCCCTGCAGGCAGCCGCTCGCGCGGGATATCGAACACATCACGCACCTTGCCGCGATGGCGCAAGGGCAGGCCGGGGAGATCGGATTGCAACAGCGTGGTTGGCACGGGCACTCCTGGGGCTTCGTCGATACGGCTGCCCAACGGACCCGGCGGGCCCGCTGACCAGCGGGCGGCCTAGTGTAAAGCGGTCCGGGCCCGCTGTGACGTAAAATGAGCGTCCATTTCGCCGGTCGACCCTGGGGCGCCATGCGCTGGTACGGAAAACTGCTCGGTTTCATCGCCGGGGCCCTGCTGTTCCGGCCCAATCCGCTGTTCGGGGCGGTCATCGGCCTGCTGCTCGGCCATGCCTTCGACTCGGACTGGTTCCGCCTGAACAAGGAAAACCCGTACCGGGAGCTGGGGCTGACCTCCGAGGCCACTGATGCCGAGGTCGAGCGGGCCTACCGCAAGCTCATTTCCCAGTACCACCCCGACAAGCTCGGCGGCGCGGCCCCCGAGCTGCAGCAGCAGGCCGAGCAGAAGTCGCGGCGGATCAACGCCGCCTACGACCGCATCAAGACGCTGCGCAAGCGCTGACCCCTTTCCCTCGTCTCCAAGGCCCCGGCCATGTCCAACTGCCTCATCGCCCCGTCCATCCTGTCCGCCGACTTCGCCCGCCTGGGCGAGGAAGTGGACAACGTCCTGGCCGCCGGTGCGGACTGGGTCCACTTCGACGTGATGGACAACCATTACGTGCCCAACCTGACCATCGGCCCGATGGTCTGCCAGGCCCTGCGCAAGCACGGCGTCACCGCGCCGATCGACGTGCACCTGATGGTCGAGCCGGTGGACCGCATCATCCCGGACTTCGCCGAGGCCGGTGCCACCTACATCAGCTTCCACCCGGAGGCCAGCCGCCACCCGCACCGCACCATCCAGCTGATCCGCTCGCTGGGCTGCAAGCCGGGCCTGGTGCTCAACCCGGCCACCCCGGTGGACATCCTGGACTGGGTGCTGGATGACCTGGACCTGGTGTTGCTGATGTCGGTCAACCCGGGCTTCGGCGGCCAGGCCTTCATTCCCTCGGCGCTGGACAAGCTGCGCGTGGTCCGCCAGAAGATCGATGCCAGCGGCAAGGACATCCGCCTGGAGATCGACGGTGGCGTGAAGGCCGACAACATCGGCGCGATCGCCGCCGCCGGCGCCGACACCTTCGTGGCTGGCTCGGCCATCTTCAATGCCAAGACCAGCTACCAGGACGTGATCGCGCAGATGCGCGCGAACGTCGCTGCAGCGAGGGGCTGAGCCATGGCGACGGTGGCCGTGTTGAACATCCGTCCGGCCACCGTGGCCGATGCTGGCCTGATCCTGCATTTCATCCGCGAGCTGGCCATCTACGAGAAGGCCGAGCATTCGGTGCAGACCGATGAGATCGGCATTGCCGAGAGCCTGTTCGGCGCCGATGCCACCGCCCGCGCGCTGGTCTGCGAAGCCGACGGCGAGGCCATCGGCTATGCGGTGTACTTCTACAACTATTCCACCTGGCTGGGCCGCAAGGGCATCTACCTGGAAGACCTGTACGTCAGCCAGGAAAAGCGCGGTGTCGGCGCCGGCAAGGCGCTGCTGAAGTACATCGCGCGCCAGGCCGTGGCCGAGGGCTGCGGTCGCTTCGAATGGTCGGTGCTGGACTGGAATACCCCGGCCATCGAGTTCTATACCGCCGCCGGCGCCAGGCCGCAGGACGAGTGGACCGTGTACCGGCTGCAGGGCCAGGCGCTGCACGATTTCGCCAACGGCTGAAGCAAAAAAAAGACCGCGCCAAACACTGGCGCGGCCCTGCTGCATTCGTGGGAGGCTGATCCTGCCTCCATCCGTCTTCCCTGCTATGGCCTTCCATTCTCCGGGCCGGCCATGACACCCGCATGACACGCCGGTTGCGGCGGAGAACCACGCTGCGATGACCCATCCCACCCAGGACGTTCTGCTCGAAGACTGGTTCCAGTTCGCTGTCGAGGACGCGCTTGTCATCGACGTGGACTGCATCAACGAGGAAGCGCGCGGAAACCTCTGCAGCTTCTCGCCCGCCGAGGGCTGCGAACCGGATCCTGCCGCGCTGGCGGCTTTCGTGCGGCGCGTGGCGGCACACCGCGCCGTCGAGCTGCACGGCCATCCCATGAGGTTCTACTGCTGGCACGACGCGCAGGCGCGGCAGCTGCGGCTGAGTCTTATGTCCACGGCGCACGGCCGGCTGCCGTTCGGTTGCGTGCACGAGAGCACGCCCGATGTTGAACGCGTGGTACGCGGGATCGTGGAGCAGGACTGGCTGATTCCCGCGTATGGCGCGTACATGGATGCCGACGAGGAGGCCGATCCGAAGCCGCTGCAGGTGGCCGTCATCGCGCTGCCCTGAACGGTTGCCCGCGGCATTCACCGGCCGCGAACGCGCGATTGATAGCCTGTGCCACCCCTACTGGAAGCACCTGCATGACCACCCCGCGCTGGCGCCTGATACTCAACGGTAAATCCGCTGGCAATGACGACCTGCGCAATGCGGTTGGCCACTGGCGCGGGCAGGGCGTGCAGCTGGAAGTGCGGGTGACCTGGGAAGAGGGCGACGCCGAGCGCTACGTGGCCGAGGCCATCGACCATGGCGTGGATGTGATCGTAGCGGCCGGCGGCGACGGCACGCTCAGTGCCGTCGCCGAGACCCTGGCCCATCGCGATGAACCGGCCGACGCGTTGCCATCGCTGGCACTGGTGCCGATGGGCACGGCCAATGATTTCGCCACCTCGGCCGGCATTTCCAATGATCCTGATGATGCGTTCGCGCTGATCGCGCAGGCGCCGGCCCGTCCCATCGATCTGCTGCGCGTCGACGCCGATGGCAAGCGCTGGTGGTGTGCCAACCTCGCCAGCGGCGGCTTCGGTACCCAGGTGACCGTGGAAACCGATGCAGGCCTGAAGAAGATGCTGGGCGGGCTGGCCTATGTGATCACCGGCATCGCCAAGCTGGGCCGCATCGAGCCGATCACCGCGCGCCTCACCGGTCCGGATTTCGAGTGGGAAGGCGGCTTCATCGCCCTGGGCATCGGCAACGGCCGCCAGGCCGGCGGTGGCCAGCAGCTGTGCCCGCAGGCGCTGATCGATGACGGCCTGTTGGACGTCACCGTGGTGCCGGAACTGGACGGCGAGGTCGCCGCAACCCTGGGCCAGATGCTGACCGGCGGCAAGGACGCGGCACTCGAGCGCGTGGCGACCCGTGCGCAGCTGCCGTGGCTGCAGATCGAGGGGCCGCAGGCACTGACGTTGAACCTGGATGGCGAGCCGGTGCAGGCACAGCGTTTCCGCATCGACTGCGTGGCAGGCCGGGTGCGCATGCACCTGCCGGCGGATTGCGAGCTGCTTGCCGGCAGTTGAGCCGCGGGCTACAGCAGGGGGATGTCTTCTTCCCGGCTGGGGAACTTGAAGGCTTCGCGCTTCTTGCGGATGTGTTCGGGCATCGGCGGCCGAGGGATGTTGCGGTCAGCCAACCACTGCTGGCACTTCTTCTGCCAAGGCAGGTTGTCGGGTGTGGTGATTTCCCAGTAGATGTCTTCGATCATCTGAGTTCGCGGAGGCGCTTCGGGATTGACCAGATCTTCGGTAGGTAGCGTGGGATCGGCGCCGTGCTGGAGAAGCCAGTAAGCCTGCTCGAAGCCGCCACGGCCGGTGTACAGGCTAAGAATCGAATCGCCGCCGCCGGCGTAATTTTCTTCATTTACCTTGGCCCCGTTTTCGACCAGAGCCTTGACGTTCTGCCATTTGTTCCCTGCCATGAACGCTTGGAACAACAGGATCTGGTTGTTCGAATTGCGGGTACTGCCATCTCCGCCGTGCTGGAGAAGAAGCTTCAGATACCGCGGGTCTTCCATCTTTGCCGCATAGACCATTGCATTGTTGAACCGGAAGTCCTTTCCTTCGATCTTTTTGACCATTCTTGCATTGGGATCTGCTCCGTTCTCCAGCATTGCGCGCAGGCCATCCAGATTCTCGGCCCGCAACGGCCACGCGATGAGGGGGACGCCTTCCTTTCTGGAGAAGATCTTGTCGGGATTGACGCCCTCGTCCTTCATCAGGCGCGCAATTTCCTTGGCATCACCCCGTTCACTGGCAATCGCCAGCTCAAGCGCTTTCCCTTCGAAGTAGCGGCTTGCGCCATGCTGTGATGCAGGCGCGCAGCTGCAGAGAAGAACAAGAATCGCCGCCAGAAGAGCCTGCAGCAGCGGGCTGCGTTGCGAAGAAACGTCCATGTCAGACTTCACTCAAAGCAGTGGGATGTCTTCTTCCCGGCTGGGGAACTTGAAGGCCTCACGCGTCCTGCGGATATGTTCGGGCATGGGCGGGCGAGGGATGCCCCGTGCGATCAGCCATTGCTGGCATTTCTTCTGCCAAGGCAGATTGTCGGGTGTGGTGATCCCCCAGTAGATGTCCTCCACCATGGCGTATTTCGGCGGAGCTGCGGGGTCGATCACACTGGTGGTTGGTAGTGTCGGATCTGCACCGTGCTCGATCAGCCAATACGCTTGCTTGAACCCGCCTCTGCCCGCGTAATAGCTCAGAATCGAATCGCCCCGGCCAAAATTCTCTTCGTTGATGCGGGCGCCTTGTTCGACCAGGGTTTGAACGTTCTTCCACTTGTTGCCAGCAATGAAGGCCTGTAGCAGCAGCATCTCGTTGTTCGAGTTCCGAGTATTGCCGTCGCCACCGTGTTCCATCAGAAGCTTCAAGTAGCGTGGATCTTCCATCTTCGATGCGTAGACCATCGCGTTGTTGAAGTGATAGTCCTCTCCGTGCAGGTGCTTGACGATCCTCGCATTCGGATCTGCTCCGTTCTCCAGCATGGCGCGCAGGCCATCGAGATTCTCGGCCCGCAACGGCCATGCAATCAGGGGGACGCCTTCCTTGCTGGAGAAGATCTTGTCGGGATTGACACCCTCGTCCTTCATCAGGCGCGCAATTTCTTTGGCATCACCCCGTTCACTGGCAATCGCCAACTCAAGGGCTTTCCCTTCGAAGTAGCGGCTTGCGCCGTGCTGTGATGCAGGTGCGCAGCTGCAGAGAAGAACAAGAATCGCCGCCAGAAGAACCTGCAGCAGCGTGCTGCGTTGCGAAGAAACGTCCATGTCAGACCTCACTCATAGCAGTGGGATGTCCTCTTCCCGGCTGGGGAACTTGAAGGCTTCGCGCTTCTTGCGGATATGTTCGGGCATGGGCGGGCGAGGGATGCCACGCGCGATCAGCCATTGCTGGCACTTCTTTTGCCATGGCAGGTTGTCGGGTGTGGTTATTTCCCAGTAGATGTCGTCAACCATTTTCGTGCGGGGTGGCTTGGTTGGGTCGACCAGGTTGGTGGTCGATAGCGTGGGATCGGCTCCGTGCTCGATGAGCCAATAAGCCTGCTTGAAGCCTCCCCTTGTAGTGTAGTAACTCAGAATGGAATCGCCGCGATCAAAATTCTGCTCATTGATACGGGCACCCTGTTCGATCAGGGTCTGGACGTTCTGCCATTTATTCCCGGATATGAAGGCTTGGAACAGCAGCATCTCGTTGTTCGAGTTCCGCGTATTGCCATCTCCTCCGTGCTCCATCAATAGCTTCAAATAGCGAGGATCTTCCATGCCTGTTGCGTAGACCATCGCATTGTCGAAATGGAAGTCCTTCCCGTGCAGGTGCTTGACGATCCTCGCATTGGGGTCGGCGCCGTTCTCCAGCATGGCGCGCAGGCCATCCAGATTCTCGGCCCGCAACGGCCACGCGATGAGGGGGACGCCTTCCTTGCTGGAGAAGATCTTGTCGGGATTGACACCCTCGTCCTTCATCAGGCGCGCTATTTCTTTGGCATCACCCCGTTCACTGGCAATCGCCAGCTCAAGGGCCTTCCCTTCGAAGTAGCGGCTTGCGCCATGCTGTGATGCCGGGGCGCAGCCTGAAAGCATGAGCAGTGCTGCAATGGCGAGCGCTGCAAATGATGTATGGGTCGCGTGAAGACAAGTGCGCACGTGAATCCTTGACATGGCTCAGTCCAGTGCATAGTAACCTCGCCTTGTGTGTGCGGTGCTATCTAGTAGGGTAGTGCCTGCGTCCCGGTCATTGAGCAATGGAGCTTGCCATGAGTAGTCAGGAGCAAATCGATGCGCGGTTGCGCGTCAACCAGCAGCGGAAGGATCTGATTGAGAGCCTCCTGGAAAGCGGACATTCCATTGAAGCCGCCAAGTTGCGCGACACGTATCACGCGCGTGAAATGGGTGGTTTGGCAGACGACGTTTATCTCTCGGCGGTTGGCAAAGGAGAGCCCCCCATAGGCTGGACGCGGGCGAGTGAAGATCCGCAGAGCCTAAGGCGCGCAGGTATCAATCTCTCGGACGAGCAGATAACGGAATTGCTGCAACCAGTAAGGTCGGCATTTCGCGCAGAGATCTACGTACCCGATGAACGGGTACTTGGCTATGCCGCCAAACCAGTCGTTGCATATAAGGGCTCGTTGGGCGAAATCCGAGATGCAATGCAGCCAAATGGCCTTCGCGAGTCTGGTCCCGAGGATTTCAGCAACAACGTCCAACAAGCCGTCGGAATGCAGACTGATTACTATGATCGGGCGATGCAGCTTGCGTCGCTGATCGGTAGTGAGTCCCAGGGCAACTTCGAAATCACCGGCCACTCCCTCGGCGGTGGAATGGGTTCGGCAGGTTCCGCCGTCAGTGGCGCGCGCGCCACCACGTTCAATGCTGCGGGCCTGAATCCGCTCACCGCTGATCGCTTCGCCAAGTTCCACGATCTTCCGGTGTTCAATACCAACGACACCGTGCACACCTACCAGACCTCGGGCGAGGTGCTCAACGATGCGCAGAACGGGCAGCAGCGGCTCAGCGAGCGCTATCGGCAGGGCTTCGGGTTGCTGGCCAGCGAGACCAGCCAGTTCCTGCGCCAGCCTGGCGTGAAGGAGGCGGTCAAGGAAAAGCTCGGCGCGGCAATGTCGGAAGAAGGTCGAGCCGGCACTGACCGACTGGTGGAAAGGCTGGCGACGACATCCGGTGCGGAGGCGCTGCGCAACGTGCCGCTGGCGGCGGGAAAGCTGGAAATCCTGCTTGATGCCAAGACCACCGCCGATGGAAAGATCGTTGACCGTCCCCATCAACCGGCACCGAGCCAGGTGGCCGAGCTCGCCGGCCCGATGGCGGGTGTGTTCATCTCCGTCGGCAAAGGCATGGAAGCCGGGCGTCGAGCCGGCGAGGTGGTTTCGCAGGTGGGGACCTTCGCCGGCGAAAGCACCCGCCTGAGCGGTGCCGCAGTGGAGCGTGCTGCGCAGTTGCAGGGCTCGGCGATCGGAACCGTCATCGACTACGGCGGCATGAGTACGCGTGTGACCCTGCAGGCCGGAGCGACGGTCATCGCCAAGGGCCGCGAACTGGAAGGCATGGTCGAGGCAACCCGGCACCGCGTGCTGGCCGAATCAAACCGCGGCTGGAACCTCGGGGCGCGCATCGCCGATGCCGTCGGTGCGGACGCACTGGCTGAGCGGATGCGGCAGAGCGGGGATGCCGGCCATGCCGAGCACACCCGCAAGGCGGCAGCCGCGACCCAAGCGGCAACGGCGGATGCGCAGGGGATCCGGGCCGCCGGCGATCGCTACGGTGAGCAGGTGCAGAAAGGCGTCCATGAGGTTGCCTCGGGCGTGCGCCAGGGATATGACGCAGGCGGTGCCGCCATCCACCAGGCGGCTGACCGTGTCGGCCATGGCATAACCAGCGCCACGGACAGGGCGCCGGCGGTGCTGGCAGGTGCCGGTGCCGTTGTGGCAGGATCCGACAAGGCCTTGAGGACCTACGTTCTGACGCCGGGCGTGAGCCCGTACAACACCGTGCAGACGATGCGGTTTGGCAGCCAGATCCTCGCTTCTGCCAATGAATCGATGGCGCGCCACGGCATGAGCGAAACCGTGCTTCCCAGCCTGGATGCGGAAGTTGCCAGGCAGGAGGCGGCGGCCCAGAAGCTGCTGGCGCCCCAGCAGGAACGGGCCCCCGTCACCGGGACGCCTGCCCCCGTGCCGCCGAAACCGGCTCCTGTGCTGAACGAGCAGGGCCACATCGATTTCCCGCTGTTCCAGGGCGCCCAGGCCGGCGTCCACGCCCTGGACCGCGCCCACAACCGGGTGCCCGACCTGCAGAGCGACCAGCTGGCCGGCGCGCTGGCGGCCCAGGCCAAGCGCGAAGGGCTGGAGACCATCTCCCACGTGGTTCTCAGCGACGACCGCGCACGCGCCTTTGCCGTCGACACCGCCGACCTCAACGCCCCGCAGCGCCGCCATGCCCATGTCGAGGTCGCCCAAGGGATGGCCCAGCCGCTGGCCGTGAGCACCGCCCAGGTCGATGCCCTCAACGCCGGCCGCACCGCCGCCCTGGACGCCGGGCTGGCCCAGCAGCAGGTGCAGGAGTCGCAGGAGCAGGCGCGACGCATGGGGTAGGGGCGGGGTTTCCCTCCCGGCGAAGCTGCGTTACAGTCATTGGGTGTCCAGCCTGACGACCCCGCATACCCTTTCTTCCGCACGCCGTTGGTGGCGATGGTGGCCCGTTGCCGTCGTCCGCCCCCATAACGCTGTGTCCCGGAAGGAAAGTCGTCTTGAATTCGCTCGCTCAGTTTCAGCAGCAGGCCGCTGAAGGCCACACCCATATCCCCGTCGTCCGTGAAGTGCTGTCCGACCTGGACACGCCGCTTTCGGTCTATCTGAAGCTCGCCGACGGCCCCAATACCTACCTGTTTGAATCCGTCGAAGGCGGCGAGCGCTTTGGTCGTTACTCGATCATCGGCCTGCCGGCACGTCGCGTGTATGCCTTCCACGGCCACACCCTGACCGTGCGTGAAGACGGCCAGGTGGTGGAAACCCGCGAAGTGGCCGATCCCTTCGCCGAGGTCGAGGCGCTGCGCAGCGCCCACTCGGTGCCGAAGCTGGACGGCCTGCCAGGCTTCACCGGTGGCCTGGTCGGCTGGTTCGGCTTCGAGTGCATCGGCTACATCGAACCGCGCCTGGCTCCGCCGGCCGGCCGCGACGAGCTGGGCACGCCGGACATCCTGCTGCTGGATTCCAACGAACTGGCGGTGTTCGACAACCTCAAGGGCCGCCTGTACCTGATCGTGCATGCCGACCCGCGGGTCGAGGGTGCGTTCGACCAGGCCCAGGCCCGCCTGGATGCCCTGACCGCCAAGCTGCGTGCACCGGGTGCGGGCTATCCCGCGCCGCTGACCAGCGACGTGCTGGACGAATCCGATTTCATCTCCGGCTTCACCCGCGAAGGTTTCGTCGATGCGGTCCAGCGCAGCAAGGAATACATCCGCGCCGGCGACATCTTCCAGGTGGTGCTGAGCCAGCGCCTGAGCGTGCCGTTCAAGGCGCGCCCGGTGGACGTGTACCGCGCGCTGCGTGCACTGAACCCGTCGCCGTACATGTATTTCCTCGATGTCGGCGACCTGCAGGTGGTCGGTTCGTCGCCGGAAATCCTGGTGCGCCTGCAGGA
>DOKO01000056.1:0-6745 GCA_003510825.1 Stenotrophomonas sp. | reverse complement strand
CCGTACATGTATTTCCTCGATGTCGGCGACCTGCAGGTGGTCGGTTCGTCGCCGGAAATCCTGGTGCGCCTGCAGGATGGTGAAGTGACCGTGCGCCCGATCGCCGGCACCCGCCCGCGTGGCGCCACGCCCGAGCTGGACCAGGCGCTGGAAGCCGAGCTGCTGGCCGATCCGAAGGAACGCGCCGAGCACCTGATGCTGATCGACCTCGGCCGCAACGATGCCGGCCGCGTGTCGAAGGCCGGCACCGTGGAAGTGGGCGAGCAGTTCGTGATCGAGCGCTACAGCCACGTCATGCACATCGTCAGCGAAGTGACCGGGCAGCTGCAGCCGGGCCTGAGCTACGCCGACGTGCTGCGCGCCACGTTCCCGGCCGGTACGGTCAGCGGTGCGCCGAAGATCCGCGCGCTGGAAGTGATCCGCGAGCTGGAACCGATCAAGCGCAATGTCTACGCCGGCAGCATCGGCTACATCGGCTGGCACGGCGATGCCGATACCGCCATCGCCATCCGTACCGCCGTCATCAAGGATGGCCGCCTGTACGTGCAGGCCGGCGCCGGCATCGTCTACGACTCGGACCCGGACAAGGAATGGGACGAGACGATGAACAAGGGCCGCGCGCTGTTCCGTGCCGTTGCCCAGGCCGCCAAGGGCCTGTAAGCCTTCCCGTGCCGTGGCCCGCGCCGCGGCACCCTCCGCTGTTCCCGTTCAAGACAAGGAGTACCGCATGAAGCTGCTGAGCGCATTGCTGTGGTCGTCGCTGCTGGCCACGATGGCCCCGTCTGCATGGGCGCAGGCCAACACCATTCCCTCGCAGCCGCATCTGCTGGTGAAGGGGCAGGGCACCCGCACGGTGATGCCGGACCGGTTCGGCCTGCAGTTGAACATTGAAGAGACCGACATGGATGCCGATGCGGCGCGCCGCCGCGTGCAGGACAACGTTGCCCGCGTGCTGGCGCTGTTCAAGCAGAACAAGGCGGTGGAGGGCAGCGTGCGTGCGGACAACCTGCGGATCGGCCCAGCGACGCGTTACGAGCAGAACCGGCAGGTCTTCATTGGCACCCGCGTGTCGCGCCAGCTGCGTGCCAGCTTCGCCAGCGTGAAGGCGATGCAGGACGTGCTGGGCGCGCTGAAGGCCAACGAGAACGTACAGGTCAGCAGCATGGCCCCGACCTACTCGGGTGAAGTGGCGCTGCGCCGCGAACTCAAGGGTGAGGCGGCGGCCAGTACCCGCGAGTCCGCGCAGGGCCTGGCCAAGGCCTATGGAACGAGCGTGCGCGGCCTGTACAGCATTTCCGATGTGGCGCCGAGCTTTGCCTACGGCGTGCAGGCTGGCAATTGGCCTCGCGCCGACGACATGATCACTCCGCCCGCGCCGCCCGCGCCGCAGAACAGCATCGAGGCCACGGGCTCCCGCCTGCGCGAGTCGGTCGAAGCCGGCCCCATCACCTACACCGAAAACGTGTACGCCATTTTCCTGATAAGCGACGGAACCTGACCATGTTGTGGATGATCGACAACTACGACAGCTTCACCTACAACCTCGTGCAGTACCTGCAGACGCTGGGCGCCGAGGTCAAGGTGGTGCGCAACGATGCGATGAGCGTGGACGAGATCGCCGCGCAGAAACCCGAGCGCATCGTCATCTCGCCCGGCCCGTGCACGCCCAACGAAGCGGGCGTGTCGCTGGAGCTGATCCAGCGCCTGGGCCCGACCACGCCCATCCTCGGCGTCTGCCTGGGCCACCAGGGCATCGGCCAGGTCTACGGCGGCACGGTCATCCGCGCCGGCAACATCATGCACGGCAAAACCTCGCCCATCCGCCATGAAGGCAAGGGCGTGTTCGCCGGCCTGCCGGACCGCTACCAGGCCACGCGCTACCACTCGCTGGTGGTGGACAAGCACAGCCTGCCCGACGCGCTGGAAGTGACCGCCTGGACCGAGAACGAGGACGGCTCGATCGAAGAGATCATGGGCCTGCGCCATCGCCAGTTCCCGGTGGAAGGCGTGCAGTTCCACCCCGAATCCATCCTCACCGAACACGGCCACGCCCTGCTGCGTAATTTCCTGCAGCGCCCGGCGGCCTGATCCAAGGAGCATTCCCATGAGCTTCTCCCCCCAGGAAGCCCTGCAACGCACCATCGAACACCGCGAAATCTTCTTCGACGAAATGGTCGACCTGATGCGGCAGATCATGCGCGGCGACGTCTCGCCGATGATGACCGCCGCCATCCTCACCGGCCTGCGGGTGAAGAAGGAAACCATCGACGAGATCGCTGCGGCGGCCACGGTCATGCGCGAATTCGCGCTGGCGGTGCCGGTGGCCGATACCACCCACCTGGTCGACATCGTCGGCACCGGTGGCGATGGCTCGCACACCTTCAACATTTCCACCTGCGCGATGTTCGTCGCCGCCGCCGCCGGTGCGCGCGTGGCCAAGCATGGCAACCGCAGCGTGTCGTCCAAGTCCGGCAGCGCCGATGCAGTGGAAGCGCTGGGCGCGGCCATCGAGCTGCAGCCGGCACAGGTGGCAGCCGCGATCGAGCAGACCGGTATCGGCTTCATGTTCGCGCCGATCCACCATCCCTCGATGAAGGTCGTCGCGCCGGTCCGCCGCGAGATGGGCGTGCGCACCATCTTCAACATCCTTGGCCCGCTGACCAACCCGGCCAGCGCGCCGTCGGTACTGATGGGCGTGTTCCATCCCGATCTGGTGGGCATCCAGGCGCGCGTGCTGCGCGAACTGGGCACCGAGCGCGCGATGGTGGTCTGGGGCCGTGACAACATGGATGAGATCTCGCTGGGCGCCGGCACCCTGGTGGGCGAGCTGCGCGACGGCAAGGTGCGCGAGTACGAGATCCACCCGGAAGACTTCGGCATCGCCATGTCGGCCAGCCGCAACCTGCGCGTGGACAGCCCGGAGCAGTCCATCCAGATGCTGCGCGCGGTGCTGGACAACACCCCTGGCCCGGCGCTGGACATCGTGGCCCTGAACGCTGGCGCGGCCCTGTACGTGGCCGGCGTGGCCAGCGACATCGGCGACGGCCTGGCCCGTGCCCGTGCCGCCATCGCCAACGGCAGCGCCCGCCAGCGCCTGCAGCAGTACGTTGATACCACCCGCGCGCTGGTTGCCTGAGCGCGCGGTTCAGCCTGACCCACCCGATGGCCGATAATGGCCGTCCTCACCGCCCCCGCATTGAACCGACGACGATGAGCGACATCCTGCAGACGATCCTGGCCCGCAAGGCCGAAGAAGTGGCCCAGCGCCGCGCCCAGCGCCCGCTGGAGGCGCTGCAGGCCGCCCTGGCCAGCGCCCCGCCGGTCCGTGGCTTCGTGCGCGCCCTGCAGGCGGCCGTGGCCAACGGCGACCCGGCGGTCATCGCCGAGGTGAAGAAGGCCAGCCCGTCCAAGGGCGTCATCCGCCCGGACTTCCGCCCGGCCGACATCGCCGTCAGCTACGAGTTCGGTGGCGCCAGCTGCCTGTCGGTGCTGACCGACGTCGATTTCTTCCAGGGCGCCGATGCCTACCTGCAGCAGGCCCGCGAGGCCTGCACGCTGCCGGTGCTGCGCAAGGACTTCGTGATCGACGCCTACCAGGTGTATGAGGCGCGCGTGCTGGGCGCCGACTGCATCCTGCTGATCGTCGCCGCGCTGGACGACACCCAGCTGGCCACCCTGTCCGAACTGGCCCTGTCGCTGGGCATGGACGTGCTGGTGGAAGTGCATGACATCGACGAACTGGAGCGCGCGCTGCAGGTGCCGGCGCCGATGATCGGCATCAACAACCGCAATTTGCGCACCTTCGAGGTCTCGCTGCAGACCACGCTGGACATGCAGAAAGCCGTGCCGCGCGACCGCCTGCTGGTGACCGAAAGCGGCATCCTTGGCCCGCAGGACGTGGCCCTGATGCGCGACGCCGGCATCCATGCCTTCCTGGTCGGCGAGGCCTTCATGCGCGTGGAAGAGCCGGGCGAGGGTCTGCGTCAGCTATTCTTCGCGGCATGACAACGCACTATCCAACGCCGCGCGAGGATGCGCCGCTGGTGGTCTTCGACTTCGACCACACCCTCTACGACGGCGATTCGGGCACCCACCTGTTCGCCTCGCTGATCAAGCGCAACCCGTTGCGCATGCTGGCCGCGCTGCTGGTGACGCCGATCGCCGGGCCGATGGTGGCGATGCTGCCGACCCGGCGTGCCGGCATTTCGGTCTATGTGTGGATCGGCAGCTTCGGCCTGCACCGGGCGCGTGACTTCAACAAGGTCATCGATGCCTACGTGCTGCGCAACGAGGCGCAGATGCGCGCCAAGCTGCTGCCGCAGGCGTTGGAGGTGTTCGCCGCGCACCGGGCCAAGGGCGACCGCGTGGTGGTCGCCACCGGCGCACCGCCGGAGCTGGCCCGCGCCATCCTTGGCTTCGTGGCCCACCAGGACGTGCCGGTGATCGGCACCGAGGTCGGCCCGCGCCTGGGCGGGGTCGGTCCGACCCGTCACTGCCACAACGAAGAAAAGATGCGCATGCTGCGCGAGCGCGGCTATGGGCAGATCGACATCGCCTATTCCGACAGCACCGCCGACCTGCCGCTGCTGCTGGCGGCCAAGGCCCCGGTGGTGGTGAACCCGAAGCCGGGCAAGGTCGCGTTCTTCCGCAGCGTGCTGCCGGCCGGCACCCGCATCCTCAACTGGGGCTGCGTGGACCGCGGCGGCGAGAAGGCCTAGTCCGGGCGGGGTCAGAGCCCCTTCGGGGATCTGACCCCATCAGAAGGCGTATCAGGGGTCGGACCCCCGAAGGGGCTCTGACCCCATCGCACGCGCGGCAACCGCTCAGCGCCCCAGGTACCCGGTCAGCGCATGGCCGATCTGGAACAGGCTGATGGCCAGCACCAGCACGCCCACCGCCACCAGCACCCAGCGCTCCTTCAGCCGCTTCACCAGCAGCGCCGCCACCGGTGCGGCCATCATGCCGCCGATCAGCAGGCCGGCCACGATCTGCAGGTGATGCAGGCCCATCGACATCAGGAAGGTGGCCGACACCGTCAGGGTCACCACGAACTCGGACGCGTTCACCGTGCCGATGGTGGTGCGTGCCTGGCCGCCCCGGGCGAGCAGGGTGGAGGTCGCCACCGGGCCCCAGCCACCGCCGCCGCTGGCGTCGAGGAAGCCGGCGACGAAGCCCAGCACGGGCACCCGCTTGACCTCGCCCTTGGGCATCAGCCGACCGGCAGCGCGGGCCAGGATGATGATGGCCAGCACCAGCAGGTAGAGGTAGATCAGCGGGCGGATCACGTCGCCCGGCAGCTGGGTCAGCCCGTAGGCGCCCACTGCACCGCCCACCGCGCCGGGAATGGCGAGGCGGAAGAACAGGCGTTTATCGACATTGCCGGCGACCAGATGCGACACGCCCGAGGCGCCGGTGGTGAACACTTCCGCGGTGTGGATGGCCGCACTGGCCTGCGCCGGCGGGATGCCCATCGCCAGCATCACTGAGGAGGACACCAGGCCGAAGGCCATGCCCAGCGCGCCGTCGACCAGCTGTGCGCCGAGGCCGATGAGGATGAACCACCAGAATTCGCTGCTCAGTTCCATGCACCGAGCCTAGCGGATGCGCGTGTGCGGGGCGTGCGATGGCAGGTCGCACGTCTGCGGAGCCGCCGGGCGATGCCCGGCGGACACGCATCGATCAACGGGTGCCGTACAGCACCACGGTCTTGCCGCGGGCATGCAGCAGGCCGTCGGTCTGCAGCTTCTTCAGCACGCGGCCGGCCATTTCACGCGAGCAGCCGACCAGGCGTGCCAGTTCCTGGCGCGAGACGCGCAGCTGGCTGCCCTGCGGGTGGCTCATCGATTCCGGCTCCTGGGCCAGATCGTGCAGGGTGCGCACGATGCGGTCGGTCACGTCCAGGAACGCCAAGCGGCTGGCCTTGCGGCTGGTATCGAGCAGGCGCTTGGAGATCTGCTGGCCCAGCGCATACAGCAGGCGCGGGGCGTCGGCCGAGAGCGGGCCCAGGAACAGCTGGTGCAGGCGCTCGTAGCTGATTTCGGCCAGCTCACAGGCGGTGCGCGTGCGCAGGATCACCTCGCGGCGGTCCGACTCCACGAACAGGCCCATCTCACCGACGAACTCGCCTGCGCCGAAATAGCCCAGCACCAGCTCGCGGTCGTCATCTTCCTCGGCCATGATCGAAACCGAGCCGCTGATGACGTAATACAGGGTCCCCGCCGGGTCTCCAGGGCGGAAGACGTCAGTCCGGGTGGGGTAACGCCGCCGGTGGCTGTGAGCCAGAAAGCGGTCGATTGTGGCGATGTCCAAGGCCAATGGGCTGCTAGCTAGGCGCACGGTTGACACGATAGGGGCGCTCCCTCTGCGCATGAACGGATTCACAGGATCGATGGCGGAGCTTAACCAGCGCTCCTGTTAAGGGCAAATAGTGTGCCAGAGTCGTGAGCTCTTCACGTTCCCCCCGGGGACACTTTGCCCCATAATTCACTCTTTCCCTTCTTACACAGGAATCGACCGCCGTGGTCAAGCCGTTGCCTCGCCTGAGGCTGCAGGGTTTCAACAACCTCACCAAGGCGCTGAGCTTCAACATCTATGACGTGTGTTACGCGCGCACCGAAGAGGAGCGTCAGCGTTACATTGAATACATCGATGAAGAGTACAACGCCGACAGGCTGACTCAAATCTTGACCGATGTCGCCGAGATCATCGGCGCGAACATCCTGAACGTGGCCCGCCAGGACTACGA
>DOKO01000404.1:9158-9473 GCA_003510825.1 Stenotrophomonas sp. | reverse complement strand
CCGCGCGCTTCATCCACCATCTGCTGCAGCAGCATCCACTGCGCCGCGCGCGACTGCCCGGTCAGTTCCGACGCGGCCGCGCCCAGGCGCAGGAACAGCGCACGCGGGCCGATCGGGTCGGCGCTGCCATCCAGGCGCATCACGCCGCCCTGGCCGGCCACGAAGCCACCGCCGGTGGCTGCGCCCAGCGCGGTGAAGCCGATGCCATCCAGGCGCGCCACCGGAATCAGCACCGAGGCGGGGTTGTAGGCGAGGGTGACGTCGAACTCCGGGCGCAGCGGCTGCTCGCCGATCTTCAGCGTGCTGTCCACCGTG
>DOKO01000404.1:8694-8999 GCA_003510825.1 Stenotrophomonas sp. | reverse complement strand
TTCAGCGTGCTGTCCACCGTGCTCGATTCACCGGAGACCTCTTCGATGCCGATCTCGGTGATGCCGCCGAACAAGGCCGGCGTCAGCGGGCGGCCGTTGGCCTCCACCACGGCCACGCCGGCCGGTGCCGCGAGCCCGGGGCCGACCGCGCGGATCAGCCCGCCCTGCACCAGCACGTCGGTGTTCTGCAGGCTGCCGCGCGCGCTGGCGGTGTGCACCGTGGCGTTGCGTACCAGCAGGTCCTGCGCCGATGTGGTGCCAGCGATGCCTGCCAGCACCATGACGGTAGCGCCGAGCCATGCTCG
>DOKO01000404.1:0-8527 GCA_003510825.1 Stenotrophomonas sp. | reverse complement strand
GCGCCGAGCCATGCTCGGCGGCTCTTCCTGACAGGCTTCGTCATCTGCGTGGAACGGCCCATCAGCGCACCTCCTGGCCAAGCTGGAAATCCGAACGCGGCGTCGCCGCCGGCGCACCGCGGTCATACAGCCGCCGGCCATCGACGAAGACCTGCTCGGCCAGCGCATACGAACTGAAGGGATTGCCGTTCCACACCACCACGTCGGCCATCTTGCCGGCCTCCAGCGTGCCGGTCTGGCCTTCGATGCCCAGCGCCTTGGCGGCGTTGGCGGTCATCCAGATGATCGCGTGTTCCGGGGCGATGTCCGGCATGCGCGCGCGGCGCGCCGCAGCCATCACCTTGGCCGCCTCCTGGTTGAGGCGCTGGATGCCCTCGGGCGAGTCGGAGTGGACGATGGCGCAGCTGTTCTTCGGCCGGTCGACCAGCGCGATGTTCTCGGCGATGCCATCGAAGGCTTCCATCTTGAAGCCCCACCAGTCGGCCCAGAGCGCACCGCAGACGCCGTCGGCGGCCAGCCGGTCGGCCAGCTTGTAGGCTTCCACGCCGTGGTGGAAGGCGGCCACCTTGAAGCCGAATTCCTTGGCCAGGTCGAGCATGGTGGCCATCTCGTCGGCGCGGTAGCAGTGGATGTGCACGCGGATGTCGCCCTGGATGGCGCCGGCCAGCGTGTCCAGCTTGAGGTCGCGCTTGCCGCCGGCATCACCGGCGCTGTCGCCCTTGTCGCTGCCGAACCAGCCCTTGCGCTTGGCCGGTTTCGGGCTGTTCTTGGCGATGTAGTCGGCCGCGTCGATGAAGGCGGCGCGGTAGCCGGCCACGTTGCCCATGCGCGTGGCGGGCGCAGTGCCCTTGCCGCCGTAGACGCGCTTCGGGTTCTCGCCGCAGGCCATTTTCAGGCCCCACGGCGCGCCGGGGAATTTCATCGCCTGGTAGGTGGTGGCCGGCACGTTCTTCAGCACCACGCCGCGGCCGCCGACCAGGTTGGCCGAGCCGGGCAGCACCTGCATGCTGGTGACGCCGCCGGCCAGGGCCGCGGTAAAGCCTGGGTCCTGCGGCCACACCGAGTGCTCGGCCCAGACATTGGCGGTGACCGGCGCGGTCATCTCGTTGCCGTCGCTGTGCGCGCTGACGCCCGGGCTGGGGTAGACGCCCAGGTGCGAATGCACGTCGATGAGGCCTGGAGTGACCCACTTGCCCTGCGCATCGATGCGGGTGATGCCGGCATCGGCCTGCAGCTGCGGGCCGACGGCGACGATGCGGCCGTCGCGCAGCAGCACGTCGGCATGCTCCAGGCGCTGGCCGGTGCCGGTCAGCACGGTGGCGTTCTGGATCAGCACCGGGCCGTCGGGGTGGGTCTGGTAGGTGCTGGGGTAGGGGTCGGCGACGAAGCGCGACGCGCCCACCGCCGGTGCGGTGCTCAGTGAGGCCAACGCCAGGCCAAGCCCGGCGCGCAACAGCGTGGATGGCATGCAGATTCCCCTGGCAGGCGCGTGAATCCACCGACGCTATCCGGCGCCGGGGGCGCTTGCCAAGTGACGTTGGGCAGGGGCGGATGTAGGAATTTCCCTATACAGAAATTGTGAACGAAGCATTAATTTTTGATGACACCTGCGATGTTCGAACGCAGCAGCGTGTGGCTCTCCCTTTGCTGGCAGCCCTGTGCCAACGCGCACGGCTGGCATCGCACTTCCCATGGAATTCAAGGACGTACCTGTTGATGAGCGTTTCCACCTCGTACCGTACCGCCGCTGCGCGCCGCGCCTTCCTGCCCTCGCCGCTGGCTTCGGCCATTGTCGGCTCGCTGCTGGTGGCGGCCTCGCTGCCGGCCCTGGCCCAGGGCGGCAGTGATGATCTGTCGCGTTATCAGTTCCAGCGCAGCCTGCAGGCCGCCTTCGCCGCACCGGCGCTGGTCACCACCGCCACCCCGTCGCGTGCGTTTGCCACGACCGCCGATGATGAAGCCGCCGAGCCGGTCATGGGCCAGGCCGGTGATGCCGCCAGCTGGCGCACCACCGAATTCAACAACGACTGGGGCCTGGGCGCGATCAATGCCGATGCCGCCTATGCGCGCGGCCTGACCGGCAAGGGCATCCGCCTGGGCGTGTTCGACAGCGGCACCGGCCTTGAGCACGACGAGTTCGCCGGCAAGGACCACCGCAGCATCCACCTGGCTGACGTGCTGGCCGACGGCAGCCTGTGCAGCCGCGAAGTGCTGGACGGCCCGGATGCCTGCTTCGTCAGCGATGGCGACCAGGTCGCGGTGTCCTACCAGCTGATCGACCCGGACTGGGAGCAGCTGCTCAACAACAACGGCTTCTACGAAGGCCTGAGCTACAACCTGCACGGCACCCACGTGTCGGGCACCATCGCTGCAAACCGCGATGGCAACGGCACCCATGGCGTGGCCTTCGGTGCCGACCTGAGCGTGGCCCGCCTGTTCTCCAACAGCGTCACCTACCTTTCGGTGGTGCGCATCGGCAACAGCCTGTACCTGGACGAACAGACCGTGGCCGCGATCTCGGCCGCCGATTCGATCTATCCGCAGCTGTACGCGCAGATGAACGAACAGGGCGTGCGTGCGATCAACCACAGCTGGGGCCTGGCCAACGAGCCGGAGACCGCGGAAGACCTGGATTTCTACCAGTCGCATCCGCTGTTCGCCGAAAGCCTGGCGGCCATGGCCGAAGGTTCGCGCAGCAGCGGCCTGATCCAGGTCTGGGCAGCCGGCAACACCAATGCCGTCAATCCTTCGCCCGAAGAAGCGCCGATCGCCGGCATGTTCGCTTCGCTGCCGCGCGCCATCGCCGATATCGAGCCGTACTGGCTGGCCGTGGTCAACGTCAATGAAGACCTGGAACTGAGCAACCGCTCGATGCGTTGCGGCCTGGCCGCCAACTGGTGCCTGGCGGCACCGGGTTCGAACATCACCTCCACCGTGTACGGCGACGATTCGGTGCTGGAAGGCGACCTGTACGACGACAACGGCAACCTGGTGCTGGAAGTCCTGAACCAGGATCCGACCTCGGCCTACGCTGACATGAGCGGCACCTCGATGGCGGCCCCGCACGTGACCGGCGCACTGGGCCTGCTGTTCGAGCGCTTCCCGTACCTGGACAGCGCGCAGGTGCGCGACGTGCTGCTGACCACCGCCACCGACCTCGGTGCCGAGGGCGTGGACGATGTCTACGGCTGGGGCCTGATGGACCTGGCCAAGGCGGTCGAGGGCTATGGATCGCTGCGCGTGGACACCGACGTGGTGATGAACCAGAAGGCCGGTGGCCTGAAGGTGTGGGAAGGCGATGCATGGGACGACTGGACCAATGACATCGGCGGCCCGGGCAAGCTGACCAAGAGCGGCATCGGCTGGCTGCGCCTGAGCGGCGACAACAGCTTCAACGGCGCCGTGGTGCGCGAAGGCGTGCTGGAGCTGGACGGCGTCAACGCGCTGACCAGCGCCGTCGAGGTGAACGGTGGCAGCCTGCTGCTCAACGGCACGCTGGAAAGCACCGCGCTGAACGCCAACGGTGGCGTCAGCTTCGTCACCAGCACCGGCGTGCTGGACGGCTCGGACCTGAGCGTGTCCGGCGGCGTGGTCTCGTTCAACGGCGTGCAGACCGGTGGCCAGACCTTCGTCGGCGCCAAGGGCACGCTGAAGGGCGTGGGCGAACTGGGCGACACCACCGTGTCCGGCATCATCGCGCCGGGCAACTCGATCGGCACGCTGACCATCAACGGTGACTACGTGCAGACCGCCAGCGGCGTCTACCAGGCCGAACTGGCCCCGGGCGGCCGCAGCGACCTGCTGCACGTCACCGGCACCGCCACCCTCGGCGGCTCGCTGGTGGCACTGCCGGAAGCTGGCACCTACTACCTGGGCGAGCAGTTCAACTTCCTGCAGGCCGATGGCGGCACGATCGGCCAGTTCGCCACCACCGACTTCAGCGCGTTCTCTCCCTTCATGAAGTTCAGCCTGGTCTACGGCGCTGCCGGCGCCCGGATCGAGGTGGCCCGCGGCGCCGCACTGGCCACCGCCGCCACCACCGCCAACCAGCGCGCCGTGGCTGGCGTAGCCGACACCCTGGCCGTCGGCCAGGGCCTGCCGCGTCCGCTGACCCTGCTGTTCCCGGAACAGGTGGGCGCGGCGCTGGACGGCCTGAGCGGCGAGCTGCACGCAGCCACCGCGGCAGCGCTGGTGGAAAGCAGCCGCAACGTGCGTGATGCCGCGCTGTCGCGCCGTGCCGGTGCCACCGCACCGGGCGCCAGCGATGCCGACGCGACCGGCGTCTGGGTCCAGGCCATTGGTGGCAGCACCACCCTGGACGGCAACGCCAACACCGCCCGCACCCAGGCCAACAACAACGGCCTGCTGGTCGGCGTGGACCGCGAGTTCGGCGGCTGGCAGGTGGGCGTGCTGGCCGGTACCGGCCGTACCGACGTGAAGCAGCAGCAGGGCCGTCGTGCGCGCTCGAAGATCGACAACACCCACTTCGGCGCGTACGCCAGCCACAACTGGGGCGGGTTCGGCCTGCGTGGCGGCCTGACGGTGAGCAACCACGATGTGGACAGCACCCGCGAGCTGGCGTTCTCCGGCTACACCGACACGCTGAGCGCCCGCTACGACGCCCGCACCCGCCAGGCGTTCATCGAAGCGGCCTACCGCTTCGGTGGCCGTGAAGCCGGCCTGGAGCCGTACCTGCAGGTGGCCCGCGTGGAAGTGGACACCAAGCACATCGACGAGCGTGGCGGTGCCGCCGCCCTGCAGGGCCGGGTCGACGATGCCCGCACCACCGTGGCCACGGCCGGTGTGCGCTTCGACAAGGGCCTGAAGGCCTCGTTCCAGCAGGACAGCTGGCTGCACGTGACCGGTGCGGTGGGCTACCGCCGGGCCAGTGGCGACCGTGACCCGTCGGCAACGCTGGCCTTCGCCAGCGGCAGCGACGCGTTCGTGGTCAGCGGTGCGCCGATCGCCGACAGTGCAGTGGTGGCCGAGCTGGGCCTGTCGGCCTGGCTGACCGAACGCCAGCAGCTGGAACTGGGCTACAGCGGCCAGTACGGTGATGAGAGCCGTGACCACGGTGCCAACCTGCGCTGGTCGGTGCGCTTCTAAGCGCCCGGCGCGGCAGTAACGGTTCCCGGGCAGGACGTGCCGGGAACCCCCGGGAGGGCGGCCGCAGGGCCGCCCTTCTTTGTTGCCGGGCCAGGTGAAGGCCGGCGGACACGCGCCTACAATAGCGGCCCCACGCCGTAGCGGATGCGCCATGAAGAGCAAGCAGGAAATCGTCGACAACTGGTTGCCACGCTATACCGGCGTGCCCCTGGACCAGTTCGGCCAGCACATCCTGCTGACCAACTTCGGCGGCTACCTGCATACCTTCGCCGAGCTGACCGGGGCGCCCATCGTCGGCCTGGACCGGCCGATGGCCAGTGCCACCTTCGACGACATCACCATGATCAACTTCGGCATGGGCAGCCCCAATGCCGCCATCATCATGGACCTGCTGTCGGCGGTGATGCCCAAGGCTGTGCTGTTCCTGGGCAAGTGCGGGGGGCTCAAGCGCAAGAACCAGCTGGGCGACCTGGTGCTGCCGATCGCCGCCATCCGCGGCGAGGGCACCTCGGGCGACTACCTGCCGCCGGAAGTGCCGGCGCTGCCGGCCTTCGCCCTGCAGCGGGCGGTGTCCACGATGATCCGCGACCTGGGCCACGACTACTGGACCGGCACGGTCTACACGACCAACCGCCGGGTCTGGGAGCATGATGAGGCCTTCAAGGAGCGGCTGCGGGCGATGCGCTGCATGGCCATCGACATGGAAACGGCCACGGTGTTCGCCGCCGGCTTCGCCAACCACATCCCCAGCGGGGCGCTGCTGCTGGTGTCCGACCAGCCGATGATCCCCGACGGGGTCAAGACCGAGGCCTCCGATGCCAAGGTCAGCTCCCAGTTCGTGGAAAACCAT
The DNA here is from genome assembly GCA_003510825.1 of Stenotrophomonas sp. Lineage (GTDB taxonomy): Bacteria > Pseudomonadota > Gammaproteobacteria > Xanthomonadales > Xanthomonadaceae > Stenotrophomonas. The sequence goes on along the minus strand of DOKO01000404.1, from coordinate 2,571 downwards.
ATCCAGATCGGTATCGAGGCGCTTAAGCTTATCCGGCGCAACGGCAAGTCGGTCCGCCACCTGCGCTTTGACGAATGATGATGATGGTCTGGCGCCGGGCGCCGGCCCTGGAGAGCAGGTGATGGACGTTGCCGCGCAAGTGGTGGAATTCTGGAGCGAGGCGGGCCCGACGAAGTGGTTCGCCCGCGATGACGCGTTCGACGCGCGGTTCCGCGAGCGGTTCCTGGAGGAGCACTACGCGGCGGCGTCGCGTGGGCGCGAACACTGGCTGGGCAGTTCCGAGGGCGCGCTGGCGCTGATGCTGCTGCTGGACCAGTTCCCGCGCAACTGCTTCCGCGGTACCGCCCATTCCTTCGCCACCGATGGCCTGGCCCGGCATTACGCCATGCGCGCCATCGAGGAAGGCCTGGACCTGCAGCTGGTGCCCAAGCTGCGTGCTTTCATCTACCTGCCGTTCGAACATTCCGAAGATCCGTTCGACCAGGATCGTTCGGTGGCCATGTTCGACGTGCTGGGCGACAAGGAATACCTGCAGTACGCGGAAGTCCACCGCGACGTCATCCGCCGTTTCGGCCGCTTCCCGCACCGCAACGCCGTGCTGGGCCGCATGCCCAGTCCGGAAGAACTGGATTTCCTCGCCGAAGGCGGGTTTGCGGGTTGACCGTCACCTGGGTGCGCAACGAAAAAACGCCGGCGAATGCCGGCGTTTTTAGTGGTGGGGTCAGATCCCTTTCCGCAGGAAAGGGCTCTGACTCCGTGGGCTGGCCGATCAGTACTTCGGCACGCCGTTGTCCACTTCGTCCGACCAGGCGTCGATGCCGCCGGTGACGTTGAACACCTTGGTGAAGCCCAGGGTGCGGAACTGCTCGGCAGCCTGCGCGCTGCGGCCACCGTGGTGGCACAGGAAGGCCAGCGGGGTGTCCTTGGGCAGGCCTTCCAGCTCGGCGCGGCCGTTGCCGTCGAAGCTCTTGAACGGCACACCGACCGCGGCGATGGCGCGTTCGTCGGCCGGGCGCACGTCGACCAGGGTCACGTTGCCGGCACGCACCAGGTCGTCGGCGTCACGCACGCTGATTTCCTGCACCGGCTTGGGCGCGTTCGGGTTGTCGATGGCCAGGCCCTTGCCGCGGATGTCATCGACCCAGTCGATGGTGATGCCGTCGGCGCGGCGCGCGCTGGACAGGTCGAACTGCACGCGCAGGCCGTTGGATTCGGCGGCGATCGCGCTGTCATCGTGCGGGGCCAGCTGGAAGTTCGGCTGGAAGCGCGCGTCGATGGTCAGCTGCAGCGAAGCGCCCGGCGCATCGGCCAGCGCGCCCTTCAGCATTTCCACGGCGGCCGGGGTGACGGTGATGCGCGGCGGGGTGCGGTCCGGTGCGGCCAGGCCGAGCACGGTGCTCAGTTCGCCGCTGGCGGCCATCTGCAGGATGATGTCGCTGCCACCGACCAGTTCGCCGTCGATGTACAGCTGCGGGATGGTCGGCCAGTCGCCATAGGCCTTGATGCCTTCACGGATTTCCTGGTCGGCCAGCACGTTGACGTGGGCGAAATCGACGCCCAGGTCCTGCAGGGCGCCCACGGCCTTGGCCGAGAAGCCGCACTGCGGCATCGACGGCTGGCCCTTCATGAACAGCACGACGCGGTTGTCGTTGAGGAGGGATTCGATGCGCGAACGCAGGGCGGGATCGAGGGACATGGGCAGTCTAGGGTCCGTAAATTCGAATCACCCATTCTACGCCCCATGGCATCATGGGGCATGACCAACGCAGGAACATTGCATCGCATCCCGACCCGGCCGTGGCGCTGGCTGCCCTGGCTGGTGGCGTCGCAGGTGGCGGTGATCCTGGTCTGGGTGCTGGCCGGCTGGCACTGGGGGCTGCCGCTGATGGTGGCCAGCCACGCACTGTTCATGGTGCCGGTGTTCCTGCCCAACAGCCGCTTCTACACGCCGGTGCTGGACCGCCTGCCCGATGCGGGCGACAGCGTCTGGCTGACCATCGACGATGGCCCCAGCGAGGAGACCCCGGCACTGCTGGATCTGCTCGACCGGCACCAGGCGAAGGCGACCTTCTTCCTGGTCGGCGAGCGCGCACTGGCGCATCCGGCCCTGGTGGAGGCGATCCTGCGTCGCGGCCACGACCTCGGCAACCACAGCCACACCCACCCGCAGACCCGCTTCTGGCGGCTGGGGCCAGCGGCCATGCGTGCCGAGATCGAAGGCTGCCACCAGGCCCTGCAGGCGGTCAGCGGCCGCCCGACGCGCTGGTACCGCTCGGTGGTGGGCATGACCAACCCGTTCGTGGCGCCGGTGCTGGCCGCGCTGGGGCTGGTGCGGGTGGGCTGGACCGCGCGTGGCTATGACGGCGTGGGCTGCACGCCCGACGGCGTGATGGCGCGCCTGCTGCCGGACCTGCAGCCCGGTGCCATCGTGCTGCTGCATGAAGGTGCCGCACATGGCCACAACCTGGCCATCATCGAGCGCGTGCTGCAGGTGCTGGACCAGCGCGGGCTGAAGGCGCGGCTGCCGTCGCTGTAATGCGGTAGCGCCGGGCCATGCCCGGCGAACGTAAT
>DOKO01000401.1 GCA_003510825.1 Stenotrophomonas sp. | reverse complement strand
TCGGCGATGATGCGCACGGCGGCGCCATCCTGCTCGATGCCCTTGTCGAAGCCCTGGTAGGCCATGTCGATGAAGGGGAACAGCTGCTTGTCCTTCAGGACTTCGGCCACCTGCTTCCACTGGCTGACGGTGAGGTCGGCGCCGGTGGGGTTGTGGCAGCAGGCGTGCAGCAGCACCACGGTGCCGGCCTGCAGCTTCTGCAGATCGGCCAGCATGCCGTCGAAATCCACGCCATGGGTGGCGGCGTCGAAGTAGGTGTACTCGACCACGTCGAAGCCAGCGGCACCGAACACCGCGCGGTGGTTTTCCCAGCTCGGGTTGCTGATGGCGATGGTGGCGTGCGGCAGCAGCTTCTTCAGCACGTCGGCGCCGACGCGCAGCGCACCGCTGCCACCGACGGTCTGTGCGGTGGTGACGCGGCCGGCGGCCAGCAGCGGCGAGTCCTTGCCGAACACCAGTTCACGGGTCGCCTGCGTGTAGGCAGGCAGGCCGTCGATCGGCAGGTAGCCACGCGGTTTGGCTTCGGTGGCGAGCTGCTGCTCGATCTGCTTGACGGCGCGAAGCAGCGGAATGCGGCCGCTCTCGTCGTAGTAGATGCCCACACCCAGGTTGACCTTGGTCGGGCGGCTGTCGGCGTTGTACGCCTCGGTCAGGCCCAGGATCGGGTCGCCCGGGACCAGTTCCACGTTTGCAAAGAAGGACACGGCAGTACTCGTTCTATTTGAGGGGGAGAAGAAGCGCGGGTCGTGAAGCAGCGGCCGTCGGCCACAGCCATGCCATCGTAACAAAGCGTGCCACCCGCGCGGCGGCCATCGTCACGCCGCAGCCCGTACCATGGCGTGTTGTTTCCCCGCCGTGCGTATAGCTGAACGATGAACGATTCCCTGGCGCCCCGCCGCCTGCCCCTGCTGATTGCCCTGTTGCCGTTGCCGGTGCTGGCCCAGAACGCCGCCGACCCTGCCCCGCAGCAGCTGCCGACCGTGGAAGTGCAGGCCGCGCGCGTGCAGGGCATCGATCCGTTCGCGTTGCCGGCCAGCCAGGACACGGTGTGGGTGGGCGACGACCGCAGCGGGCCCGGGGTGCAGGTGTCCGAGGCGCTGGCCGGGGTGCCTGGGGTGCTGGCCCGTGACCGCCAGAACTATGCGCAGGACACCCAGCTGTCGATCCGCGGCTTCGGTGCGCGCTCCACCTTCGGCGTCCGCGGCGTGCGGGTGCTGATCGATGGCGTGCCGGCCACCATGCCCGATGGCCAGGGCCAGCTGTCGCACGCCAGCCTGCTCGGTGCCGAGCGCATCGAGGTGCTGCGCGGCCCGTTCTCCGCCCTGTACGGCAACTCCTCCGGCGGCGTGCTGCAGGTGTGGAGCGCGCAGGGCCAGGCCGGCGATCCGTGGCGGCTGCGGGTGAACGCCGGTGCCGACAACACGGTCAGCGTTGGCGCGCAGCTGCGCGGTGCCGGCCCGGTGATCGACTACAACATCGCCGCCAACCACTTCCACACCGATGGCTGGCGCGACCACAGCGAGGCGCGGCGTGAGTCGCTCAACGCACGGCTGGGCGCTGAAGTCGGCGGCGGCCGCCTGGAGCTGCTGCTCAACGCGCTGGATGCCCCCGATGCGCAGGACCCGCTGGGCCTGACCCGTGCCCAGGTGGCGGCCAACCCGCGCCAGGCCACGGCCGTGGCCGAGCAGTACAACACCCGCAAATCGGTGCGGCAGCAGCAGGCCGGCCTGCGCTGGACCCGCGAAAGCGGCGCCCAGCGCTGGCAGCTGATGGGCTACGCCGGGCAGCGCGCGGTGACCCAGTTCCTGCCGATTCCGCCCACCGCGCAGGCCAACCCGCTGCACGCCGGCGGCGTGATCGACCTGGACGGCGGCTATGGCGGCATGGACGCGCGCTGGGGCTGGAAGGGCGACCTGGCCGGGCGCCCGCTGGACGTGGTGGCGGGCATCAGTGCCGACCGCCAGCGCCAGCACCGCACCGGCTACGAGAACTTCGTCGCCAGCACCCTGGGAGTGCGTGGCCGCCTGCGCCGCGACCAGATCGACACCGTGCAGAACGTGGACCAGTTCGCCCAGGCGTGGTGGCAGTGGAGCCCGCGCTGGTCGCTGCTGGCCGGCGTGCGCCACAGCACCGTGCGCTTCGAATCCGATGACCGCTACATCACCGGCAGCAACCCCGACGACAGTGGCCGCCGCCGCTACCAGGCGACCACGCCGGTGGCCGGGGTCAGCTTCGAGGCGACCCCGCAGTGGCGCCTGCACGCCGCCGTCGGACGCGGGTTCGAAACCCCCACCTTCAACGAGCTGGGCTACCGCAGCGACGGCCAGGCCGGCCTGGCGCTGGACCTGTCGGCCGCGCGCAGCCGCAACATCGAGGTCGGCAGCAAGTGGCATGCGCAGAACGGAACCCAGCTCGATGTCAGCGTGTTCCGCGCCGTTACCGACGACGAGCTGGCCGTTGCCAGCAACACCAATGGCCGCAGCACCTACCGCAACATCGGCCGCACCCGCCGCCAAGGCGTGGAACTGCAGTACCAGCAGCCACTGGCCGAGCAGTGGGAACTGCAGCTGGCCTGGACCTGGTTGCAGGCACAGGTGCGTTCGCCGTACCTGACCTGCGGTGGCAGCGGTTGCCGCGTGCCCGACACGGTAGTGGCGGCCGGCAGCCGCCTGCCCGGCGTGCCGCGGCAGCAGGCCTTCGCCCGCCTGCAGTGGTCGCCCGGCGACTGGCAGTGGGCGCTGGAAGCCAACGCCAGCAGCGACACGGTGGTGAACGACCTGGCCACCGAACGCGCGCCTGGCTACACCGTGCTGAACCTGGAAGCCGGGCGCCGCTGGACCCTGCCCGGCGGTGACCTGCGTGCCTTCGCGCGGCTGGACAACCTGCTGGACCAGGCCTACATCGGCTCGGTGATCGTCAACGATGGCAACGGCCGCTTCTACGAGCCGGGCCCGGACCGGCGCGCCAGCGTGGGCCTGCAGTGGTCGTGGCGCTGATCCATTCGGACGCGCTGCGTTACATACGCTTACATCTTCACGAACCGGTAACGCAGGGCGCGTCGCTATCATGACGCAAATGGGAATCGATCCCATTTGAATCTCCGATAAGGACTCCCCCTGTGACTGCTGATGCCCTCACCCGCGCGGGCCTGCCGCGCGCTGCCCTGCCGTGCCCGTCTGCCCTTGGCCGACGCGCTCTTGCCCTGGCTGTCGTCCTGGCGCTGCCGCTGGCGGCCCACGCCGAAGCACCGGCCGATGCCAACCCGACCACCCTGGATGGTCTGGAAGTGACCGCGCGTCGCCAGTCACAGGCGGACAGCTACACCCTGCCGATCAGCAAGGCCGCCATTGGCCTGGACCTGAGCCTGCGGCAGACCCCGCAGTCGGTGACCACGGTCACCCGGCAGCAGATGGATGACCTGCAGATCGAGTCCATCAACGACGTGCTGACCAGCACCACCGGCATCACCACCTATTCGCTGGACAACGCCGGCCGCACCACCTTCCGTGCGCGCGGCTTCGACGTCGGCAACTTCAAGGTCGATGGCATGCTGATCAACGGCGCCAGCAGCTTCAGTGGCGGCGGTGCCGGCCTGAACATGGACCTGTACGACCACGTGCAGGTGGTGCGCGGTGCCAATGGCCTGCTCGGCGGCACCGGCGACCCGTCGGCCACGGTGTACCTGGAGCGCAAGCGCCCGACCCGCGAGTTCGGTGGTGCCGCCTCACTGACCCTGGGCAGCCACGACAAGCGCCGCCTGATGGGCGACGTCAACGTGCCGCTGACCGCCGATGGCCGCGTGCGCAGCCGCTTCGTGGTCAGCGCCGAGGATTCGGACACCTTCCGCCAGCGCGAGGATGTGCAGCGTCTGGGCGGCCTGGCCAGCTTCGAGGCCGACCTGGGTGATGCCACCGTGGTGAACCTGGGCGTGCAGTACGAGCGCACCCGCAACGGTGGCGGCTCGTGGGGCAGCAACGTGCCGATCTGGTGGGCCGACGGCACCCGCACCAACCTGTCGCGCAGCACCAACCCGGCCGCCGACTGGAGCGTGGCCAAGCGTGACAACACCTCGGTGTTCGGCAGCGTGGAACAGGGCCTGGGCGCGGACTGGAAGCTGCGCGTGGCGTTCGCCCATGACAGCGGCGAGAGCTACACCAACTACGGCGTGGCCAAGGTCAACAACGCCGCACCGGGCAAGGGCTTCGCCGGTTTCTGGAACCCCGATGGCAGTGGGGCGTTCCTCAACGCCATCCACAACGAATCGGAAACCCGCCGCGACAACCTCGACATCAGCGTCAGCGGCCCGCTGCAGCTGTTCGGCCGCGAGCACCAGCTGATGGCCGGCTTCAACGGCTACCGCAGCGAGATCACCGACTACGCCTTCAGCGCCGCGCTGGGCAACTGCACCATCGCCGGCGTCGCCCCGTGGAGCGGCTGCCAGTACCGTGCCGTCGGCCTGCCGATCGACGACTGGCGCACCTGGGACGGCAGCTACGCGCCGTTCGAGACCTTCCGTACCCCGGCCCGCACCAAGACCATCACCCAGAACGTGGGTGGCTACCTGGCCGGCCGCTTCAGCCTGGCCGAGCCGCTGTCGCTGGTGCTGGGCACCCGCGTGAGCAACTACAAGACCTACACCCAGACCTACAGCAAGGCCGACGTGCGCACCCGCGGTGCCGCCAGCGGCGATCAGCAGGTGGTGACCCCGTACGCGGGCCTGGTGTGGGACTTCGCCGCGAACTACTCGGCGTACGTGAGCTACACCGATGTGTTCAGCCCGCAGGGCAACGTGCGTGATGCCAACGACACCCTGCTCGACCCGGTGACCGGCAAGAGCTACGAAGCCGGCATCAAGGGCGAGTGGGCCGACGGTGCGTTGAATGCCGCGCTGGCCGTGTTCCGCAACGAGCAGAACAACGTGGCCGAGAGCACCGGTGAGGTGCATCCGGTGACGGGCTTCAACATCTACCGTGCGGTGGACGGCGTGGTGTCCAAGGGTGCCGACCTGGAAATCTCCGGTCGCCTGGCGCAGGGCTGGAACGTGTATGCCGGCTACACCTGGCTGCAGGTCGACGGCCTGTCCTACCAGCAGGACCCGCGTCACCTGCTGCGCCTGAACACCTCGTGGACCCTGCCGGGCGCGCTGTCGAAGCTGACCGTGGGCGGTGGCCTGTCGATGCAGAGCGGCACGGTGATGTCGACCAACCCGGGGCGCCCGCTGGGCGGCGGCAAGTACGACGCCAGCAACCTGCCGATGGGTGGCTACACCCTGGTCAACCTGATGGCGCGCTATGACCTGACCGACACCGTGCAGCTGGCGGTGAACGTGAACAACCTGACCGACAAGCTGTACTACACCCAGTACGGCTTCTACGACGGGCTGATCTTCGGCGAACCGCGCACCACCACCTTCAGCATCCGCGCACGCTTCTAAGCGTCGCCGTGGCACCGGCCTGCAGCCCTGCAGGCCGGTGCTGCATCTGGGAAGATGCGTCCATGCCCGAGTCCCCTACCCCGCCCGCCCGCATCCTGGTCGTCGATGACGATCCGGAGATCGGCGCCCTGCTCGCCGAGTACCTGGGCCAACAGGGCCTGCAGACCGTCGTCGCCGGCGATGGTGATGGCATGCGCGCGGCATTGGCTGCCGGGACCTTCGACGCGGTGGTGCTGGACCTGATGCTGCCCGGCGAGGATGGGCTGGCGCTGTGCCAGCAGCTGCGCGAGCAGACCGCCCTGCCGGTGATCATGCTGACCGCGCGTGGCCGCCCGGCCGACCGCATCCTTGGCCTGGAAGTGGGCGCCGATGACTACATGGCCAAGCCGTTCGACCCGCGCGAGCTGCTGCTGCGGCTGCGTGCGGTACTGCGGCGGCAGGCGCCCGTGCAGGCGGCCCCGGCCGCCACGGCGGAGGTGGCACGACTGCGTTTCTCCGGGTGGACCCTGGACCCGCGCACCCACCTGCTGCAGGCCGACGATGGCCGCCGCCACCTGCTGGGCGAGACCGATTTCAGTGCGCTGCAGCTGTTCCTGCGCCATCCCGACGAAGTGCTCGAGCGCGATTTCCTGGTGGAACAGGTGTACGGCCGCGACCGCATGCCCAGCGACCGCAGCATCGACATGTGCATCAGCCGGCTGCGGCAGATGCTTGAACATGACAGCCGCGCGCCGCTGCTGATCCGCACCGTGCGCAACCGCGGCTACTGCCTGGCCGGCCCGGTGCAGGCCGATGGCTGAGGCGCGCCTGGGCTGGCCGCGCACGCTGTACGGGCGGCTGGTGCTGGTGCTGGTGGCGGGCATGCTGCTGGCGCAGCTGCTGACCGGCACCGTCTGGCACGACGCCCGCTATGAGCGCGTGGCCGAGATACCCGCGCGACTGACCGCCGCGCACGTGGCGCAGACCCTGCGCCTGCTGGAAGCCCCTGACTCGCCGCTGGCCGGTGCCGACCCTGCGGTGCTGTCCACGGCCGACCTGACGGTGCGGGCGGTCGACGATGGCGGCCACGTCTCGCTGCGCGCGCGTGACCGCGCGGTGGAGCAGCTGCTGCGTGCATCGCTGCAGGGCGAACTGGGCACGCCGCGCGAGCTGCACCTGCAGCGCCTGCGCCTGTACGACGCGCAGGGCCGCGAGGACGACAAGGTGCTGTCGGCGCGCCACGTCGCCGGCCAGTTCCAGCTGCGCGTGCGCACGGCGCAGGGGCAATGGCTGCAGTTCGACGTGCGCGAAGGCCAGGCCGGCCTGCAGCTGGAACCGGCACATGCGCTGGGCGACTACCTGCTGCGCATCTACGGCCTGCGCACCCTGCTGATCGTGCTGCTGGCCCTGCTGGTGGTGCGCTGGCTGACCCGGCCGTTGACCCGCCTCGGCGACGCCGCACAGGCGCTGGGGCGCAATCTGAACGCTCCGCCGTTGCCGCTGGAAGGGCCGCGCGAGGTGCGCCAGGCCGCGCAGGCCTTCAACCAGATGCAGCAGCAGCTGCAGCAGGCCGCGCAGGGCCGCGAGGAACTGCTGGCGGCGGTCTCGCACGACCTCCGCTCGCCGCTGACCCGCCTGCGCCTGCGCACCGAACTGCTGGCCGACGAGGCCGCGCGCACCCGTTGGCGCGCCGACCTGGACGACATGCAGGAGCTGGTCGATTCCATCCTCGATTACAGCAGCGCCACCCAGCTGCGCGGCGACCGCGAACCGATCGACATCGACGCGCTGCTGCGCACGGTGGTCGAGGATGCACGCGAGGCCGGCCATGCCGTGCAGCTGACGGGCCGGGTGGGCGTGGCCTATCCCGGCTTCCCGCGCAGCCTGAAGCGCGCGCTGGCCAACCTGCTGGACAACGCCGGGCGCTACGGAGGCGGCGCGCAGGTCGAGGCGTCGGGCGACGCCGAGGCCATCCACATCCGCATCGCCGACCAGGGCCCCGGCATACCGGCCGGACAACGGGCGCGGATGCTGCAGCCGTTCCAGCGGCTGGAGGCTTCACGCAGCGCGCGCCATGGCGGCACCGGGCTGGGCCTGAGCATCGCGGTGGCGGTGGTGCAGGCGCACGGCGGCCAGCTGACCCTGGAGGATGGCGACGGCGGCCGCGGGCTGTGCGTGCGGATCACCCTGCCGCACTGCCCGGGCACGCGCAGCGCGGGATTCGTGCCCACGATCAGAAGCAGCCGAGCACAGGCTCGGCTCTACAGGGATCGCAGCCATCGGTAGCGCCGGGCCATGCCCGGCGAGCGCGCAGCGCGGGATTCGTGCCCACGATCAGAAGCAGCCGAGCACAGGCTCGGCTCTACAGGGATCGCAGCCACCGGAAGCGCCGGGCCATGCCCGGCGAGCGCGCAGCGCGGGCGCAGGGTCAGTCCGGTGCCTTGGCCGGCACGAACGGCGAGGTCGGGTCACTGGCCGGGAAGGTCTCTTCCAGCGCCTGGTCCTGGTTGTCGCTGGCGTGCTGCTTGCGCTCGCGGCGCTTGAGCGGGCTTTCCTGCCCACCGCGGTGGCGGTCGCCGCAGTCCTTGCGGTCCTGCGCGGCCTGTTCAGGGTGATGCACCGCCGGCAGCGCGTCTTCGTGCGGCACGCTCATGCCGGCGCCACGGTCCTCGGCATCGGCCAGGTCGTGCTTGGCGCGGGATTCGCCCGGCACGGGGGCATGGGTCTGGCGCAGCGGGTCACGGTTGGACATGGCGATTACCTGGCGTTGGCGGGGGGCTCCACTACAGCGCGGTACAGGTAAAGCCGCCGCGAACCCGGCGTCATGAACAGATCTGTCACGGCTGGATAACGGCACGGCCGGTATTCCTGCCCACCCGCCCTGCTGCAGGAGCCGGTCATGGCCCGTCTTGAACGCCCCGCCCCGTCCGTGTTCAACGCCCTGCTCGACCCCCTGGGCGCACGAACGCCCCTGCGCCGGGCCCGCCGCCGTGAAGACCCGCAGGCGGTGGCGCAGGACTACCTGCAGTACATGCTCAACGACTACGAGCGACGCCGCGCCAACGGCCACCGCAACTGGCGCGACCTGTGCCCGGTGTATGCCTTCGCCCTGACCACCCATGCCGCCGATTGGCCGCGCGGCGGTGATGCCGATACCGGCGAGGAGCTGGCCGCGCACTGGGAACAGATGCGTGGGCAGTCCCGGCTGGGCTGGGCGCAGGCGCGGCCGGTGGTGGAAGACGCCTGGCGCGCGCTGGACCACATTCCCACCGCCGCGGTGCGCCCGCTGCTGCAGTAACCCGTCGCCGCGGGCGACCTGGCCTGCACGGGGCCGACACGGCCGTTTCACGGTGGGCGTCCGAAGCTGGCCGCCCCGCCGCAATGCAGGTGCGTGCCATGGCCCGCCCGATCTGGACCGGTACCCTCTCCTTCGGCCTGCTGAACGTGCCGGTCTCGCTGATGTCCGGCGAACGCAAGGTCGACCTGCAGTTCCGCATGCTGGATTCACGCGACCGCAAGCCGATCCGCTTCGAACGGGTCAACGCCGATACCGGCGAGGAAGTGCCGTGGAAGGACATCGTCAAGGCCTACGAGTACGACAAGGGAAGCTACGTCGTGCTGGAAGAAGGCGATATCCGCTCGGCCGCGCCGGAGAGCCATGAGACGGTGGAGGTGGAGGCCTTCGTCGACGCCAGCCAGATCGATCCGCGCTATTACGAGAAGCCCTACCTGCTGCTGCCCGGCAAGAAGGCCGAGAAGGGCTACGTGCTGCTGCGCGAAACCCTGCGCGATACCGCCAAGGCCGGCATCGCGCGGGTGGTGGTGCGTACCCGCGAATACCTGTGCGCGGTGATGCCGCAGGGCCACGCGCTGGTGCTGATGATCCTGCGCTACCCGCAGGAGCTGGTCGACCCGGAGGATTACAAGCTGCCCACCGGCAGCCTGTCCGACTACCGCATCACCGCCAAGGAAACGGCGATGGCCGGGCAGCTGATCGAATCGATGGCCGCCGACTGGGACCCGTCGCAGTACCACGATGAATTCCGCGAGCGCCTGCAGCAGGTGTTGAACAAGCGCATCAAGACCAAGGGCGGCACCACCCAGGTGGAAGAGGAGCCGGTGGCGCACGAGGATGCCAGCACCAACGTGGTGGACTTCATGGCGCTGCTGCAGAAGAGCCTGGATGCCAACAAGCGCACGCCGGCGAAGAAGACCGCGACACGCAAGGCACCGGCGAAGAAGGCTGCGAAGAAAGCCACGAAGAAGACCGCCGGCAAGGCCGCCAAGGCGACGAAGAAGGCCGCACCGCGCCGCAAGGCAGGCTGACCCATGTCGCTGCACCAGTACCGCCGCAAGCGCCGTCTTGGCGGTGGCAGCGGGCAGACGCCGGAGCCGGATGATGGCCCGGCCGCAGGCAATCCGAAGCGGCGCCCGCAGTTCGTCATCCAGCTGCACCACGCCAGCTCGCGGCACTACGATTTCCGCCTGGAGATGGACGGCGTGCTGAAGAGCTGGGCGGTGCCCAAGGGCCCGTCGTTGCGGGTGGGCGAGAAGCGCCTGGCGGTGGAAGTGGAGGACCATCCGCTGTCCTATGCCGGCTTCGAAGGGGATATTCCCGAAGGCCACTATGGCGCCGGCCACGTGCAGGTGTTCGACCATGGCAGCTGGGCCTGCGAAGGCGACCCGCTGCAGGCGCTGGCCGATGGCAAGCTCGACTTCGTGCTGCACGGGCAGCGCTTGAGTGGCGGCTGGAAGCTGGTGCGCACGGCCATGAAAGGGCGGCAGGTGCAGTGGCTGCTGATCAAGCGTGACGATGCCGACGCGCGCGATGCCGAGGCCGATGATCTTCTGGAGAACGCCATGCCTGCATCCAGCGCCGCAGCAAAGCGGGCGAAGAAGGCAGCGCACGCGGCACCCCGCAAGGCAGATGCGCGCTGGCACGCGCGCGCGCTGAAGCTCGCCGGTGCTCGTGACCATCCGTATCCGCGGGGCTTCAAGCCGCAGCTGACTGATCATCGCGACACCGCCCCCGATGGCGAACGCTGGTTGCATGAGATCAAGTGGGATGGCTACCGCCTGCTGGCCGACCTGCACGAGGGCGAGCTGAAACTGCGCTCGCGCAATGGCCTGGACTGGACCGACGACTTCCCCGAAGTCGCCCAGGCCGTGCGCGCGCTGCCGGTGCGTGATGCGCGCGTGGACGGCGAGCTGGTCGTGCTCGACAAACAGGGACGCAGCGACTTCGCGGCCCTGCAGCGTGTCATCGATGGCAGTTCGAAACAGCCGCTGCGCTACATCGTGTTCGATCTGCCCGGTGTGGCCGGCGTGGACATCAGCCGCGCGCCGCTGCTGGAACGCAAGGCCTTGCTCAAGGACCTGATCGGACCGGAGCCGGGCACGCTGGCCTACAGCGAACACGTGCTCGACCATGGCCCTGCGGTGTTCGCCGCCAGCGGCGAGGCCGGCTTTGAAGGCATCGTCAGCAAGCAGGTCGATGCGCCCTACGTGAACGCCCGCGCGCGCAGCTGGGTGAAGGTAAAGCACGAGGACACCGACGAGTTCGTCATCATCGGCCACACCGCGCCCAAGGGCAGCCGGGTCGGCTTCGGTTCGCTGCTGCTGGCCACACCCGACGCCGGTGGCCTGCGCTATGTCGGTCGGGTCGGCACCGGCTTCGACGATGCGGCGTTGAAGGCGCTGAGCAGCGCGCTGGCGCCGCTGGCGGTGAAGAAAGCGGTGCTGGAGCTGCCCGCGCATGTTCCCTTCCGCGCGGCCAGCGTGCGCTGGGTGAAACCGGTGGTGGTGGCCGAAGTGGCGTTCCGTGGCTGGGGCAAGGAAGGGTTGCTGCGCCAGGCCAGCTTCAAGCGCCTGCGCAGCGACAAGCAGACGCAGGACCTGGGCGTGACGCAGGCGACGGGCGGCGACGATGCAGCGGTGGCCATCAGCCATCCGCAACGTGTGGTGTATCCGCAGCGCAAGCTCAGCAAGGGCGACGTGGCCGACTACTACCGGCAGATGGCGCGCTGGATCCTGCCGGAGATCGCCGGCCGCCCGCTGTCACTGCTGCGCTGCCCGGATGGCGTCGGCAAGGCCTGTTTTTTCCAGAAGCATCATGGCCCCGGTCTGGGCGACGCCGTGCATGCGGTGCCGCTGAAACAGAAGAGCGGCCGCGAGGACTACGTCTACATCGATGATGCGCGCGGGCTGCTGCAGCTGGTGCAGATGAACACGCTGGAGCTGCACCCGTGGGGTGCGACGGTCGAGGATCCCGAGCATCCGGATCGCCTGGTGTTCGACCTGGACCCCGGCGACGGCGTGAGCTGGGCCACGGTGAAGGCGGGTGCGCGCGATGTGCGCGACCGCCTGCTGCAGGTCGGCCTGCAGAGCTTCGTGCGGCTGTCCGGCGGCAAGGGCGTGCACGTGGTGGTGCCGCTGCAGCCGACGGCCGGCTGGGAACAGGTCAAGGCGTTCTGCGAAGCCTTCGCCCAGGCGATGGCGCTGGAGCAGCCCGACCGCTACGTGGCGACGATGAGCAAGGCCAAGCGCGAGGGCGTGATCTTCATCGACTGGCTGCGCAATACGCGAGGTGCCACCAGCGTCTGTTCGTGGTCGCTGCGCGCGCGGGAGAGCGCGGGCGTGGCGGTGCCGCTGCGCTGGGACGAGCTGGCGAGAGTGAGCGCCGCCGATGCGTTCCCGATGGACAAGGCGCTTGCCCGCGCGAAGCGCCTGAAGGATGACCCGTGGCGCGGGATGGAACGGTTGAAGCAGGTGTTGCCGACCGGTAATCGGTAGCGCCGGGCCACGCCCGGCGAGCGCGCAGCGCGGATACGTTGCGTGTCGCCGGGCACGGCCCGGTGCTACCAGATCAATGTGGCGTGGCTCAGAAGTCCGCGCGGATGCCGAAGGTGACGCGGCGGCCGGAGAACTCGTACTGGGTCGGGAACGCCTTGTCGATCGTGTAACCGCTGGTCTTCTCGTCCAGCAGGTTGATCGCTTCCAGGTTCAGCTTCCAGGTGTCATTGAGGCGGAAGCCGATCGAGGCATCCAGCTGGCCATAGGCATCGCGGTAGACCGGATACATGTTCAGGTGGATGTACTCGACGTACTTGTCCTTGTAGTTGTACGAGGCGCGCGCGCTGAAGCGGTCGTTCTCGTAGTACAGGGTGAAGTTGTACGCCTTCTCGGCCAGGCCTTCCGGCGGGGTCGGGATGTCCAGGTCCGACGCACCGGTCAGCGAGTTGTCCAGCTGGGTGTAGTTGGCGTTGATGCCCCAGCCTTCCAGTGCCGGGTGCAGCATCGACAGCGGCAGCTGCGCGACCAGCTCGACGCCGGTGACCTTGTAGGAACCGTCGGCGTTGACCGGCTGGTAGACCTCGAAGTCGTAGTAGCCGTCCAGCGACCCGTTGGCGTTGAGCTTCTCGACGTTCGGCACGATGCCGGTCAGCGACTGCCGCACCACGCCGTCGATCTTCTTGGAGAAGTACGAGGCGGCCAGCAGGCCACCGTTCTGCAGGTACTTCTCCAGGCCCACTTCCCACTGCTTGGCGGTGGTCGGCTTCAGCGCCGGGTTGCCGTCCATGAAGCGGAAGCTGCTCCAGCTGACGGTGCGGCGGTAGGCGATGTCGGTCAGCGACGGACGCATCAGCGTTTCCGAGGCGGCACCGCGCAGCACCAGGCCGTCGGCGATCTCGGCGGTCATGTTGAAGCTGGGCAGGATCTTGCTGTAGTCGCCGCTGCTGGAAATCGGCGTCGGCGTGTAGCCGTTGCTGCCATCGGCGTTCTGCACCGGGTGGAAGCCGGCCGAGTCGACCTCGGTGTCGATCGAGCGCACGCCCAGGTTGGCGTAGACCGGCACGGTGCCGATGTCGAAGTAGAAGTCGGCCATGGCATACAGCGCCAGGGTCTTCTCCTTCACCTCGTAGTACTGGCCCGGATCGATCGGGGTTTCATAGCCCGGGTAGCGGAACGTGGCGCGCGCATAGGCGTTGGACACCTGCTGCCAGTCCAGGTCGCTCGGGCGATACGCACCACCCGGTGCCAGCTGGCTGATCCACACCGGGTTGCTGTCGGCCAGCGTGCGCGTGTTGACCCACGCGGCGCTGCCGGCGGTCGGGCCCTGGATCTTGCCGCTGCCGAACTCGCGTTCCTTGGTCTTGTCGGTATAGCGCGCGCCGAACTGCAGCGCGCTCAACGCCGGGAAGAAGGCCAGGTTCATCTGCCGGCGCAGGTCGAGCTGCGCGGCGTACTTGTCATCCTTCACCTTCTCCAGCTCGGTTTCGTACGCTTCGAACAGGTACTTGTCCGCGGCGTTGTACATGTCGAAACCGCCGGTGGTGCTTGGCACGGTCTCGCCGCCGTTGCTGGTCCAGCGCGTGCGCGACGGCGCGTAGCCCACGTGCTTGAGGTTGGCGTAATCCGAGTCCTTGCGTGCGCCGGAATAGCCGACCAGCGCGTCGATGTCCCAGCCACCCACCTTCCAGTCCAGCTTGCTGCTGAACTGACGGTAGTCGGTGTTGGCGTTGCGTTCCTTGCTGAGGATCTCGTGCTGGGTGGCGGTGTAGGACACGTCCTTCAGCACGGTGATGCCGTAGGCCGACAGCGTGTCACGGTCGTAGTCGTGGATGGTGTCCAGCGTGCTGCGGCTGGACGCCGAGTACGCCGCGGCATCGTACTCGTCCTCGTGCGTGTCATAGCCACCGAGCATCGCATCGAAGCTGAGCGAGAACGTGTCGCTGGGCTTGAACTGCAGCGACGCGGTGGCGCCCCACTGGTCCTGCTCGTTGAGGTAGACGCGATCGCCGACCTTGTCCTGGAAGATGATGCGGCTGGTCTCGTCCTTGTCCATGCGGTCCTGCACGACGATGCCGGCATCGCGCGCCAGCACGGCGGCGGCCTGCGAACCACGCGTGCCCGACGCTTCCAGGAAGCGGCCCATGGGACGGAAGTTGATGCCCGAGTTGGAGTCGGTGCGGTTGGTACGCTCGGCCTTGGAGAACGACACCAGGCCGCCCCAGTCGCCCCAGGTGTCACTGGCGAGGAAGGAGATCTTCGGATCGATCTTGCCGTTGATCGAGTTGTGCGAGGCTTCTGCCGAGGCACTGAACTTCGGCTCGGGGAAATCGAACGGCTTGGCCGTTTCGATGTAGACCGAACCGGCGATGCCACCTTCCTCGTCGGCGGCGGTCGGCGACTTCTGCACGGTGACCGTCTGCACCACGTCGGCGGCGAAGATGTCGAACTGCACGTCGCGCCCGCCACTGCCCGAGGCGGTGGCCAGGTTGTTGATCGAGACCAGGGTGAACTCGCTGGGCAGGCCGCGCACGCTGACCTTGCTGCCCAGGCCCTTGTTGCGCTCGATGGTCACGCCGGGCATGCGCTGCAGCGCTTCGGCGAGGTTCTGTTCGGGGAAATCGGCGACGTCGGTGGCGACGATCGAATCGGAGAAGCCGATGTTGGCGCGCTTGAGGTCGACCGCGCGTTCCAGGCTCTTGGCATAGCTGCCGGAGACGGTGACGGTGTCCAGCTGCTGCAGCTGTTCGCGGGTATCGCCATCGGCGGCTTCTTCAGCCATTGCATCGATGGGCAGTACGGCGAGGCCGCCGATCAGCACCGCATGCACGGCGCGGGACAAAAGCTTCGCATGGGGGGCCGCAGCGGCGGCCTCCCGGTTCTGGTAACGCATCGGATGATTTCCCGGTTCCCTGTGGTGACTTACGCCGCGCCTGCCCGTGTTCCGTGGGTGCAGGCCCCTGCGCCGCGTTGCCGACGTTCGGCGGGCACCGAGCCTAGGGGGGAATTGTTAAGCCTGTGTTGCGCTGCGGGACGGACGACGACCAAACCACCAGCCACCGAGCAGCTGCACCGGCAGCGACACCAGCAGCGCGATGGCGAACCAGCGCGGGAAATCGCCGCCCATCACCCACAGGCCGTAGCCGCTGCCGAGTACCAGCAGGGTCCAGATCGAGGTGCCATGCGCACGCGGCCAGCACGGTGCGTAGTAGGTGGCAAAGGCGATGCCGGCGATGCCGCCGAGCACGGTGAAGGCCAGGTCCCAGCCCAGTTGCGCTTCGCTGCCGGGGTGCAGGCCGAACAGCGACGGCAGCCAGCCGCCGGCACTGCTGACCAGGGCCAGCGCGAGCAGTGCGCCGATCAGGGCGACGACGGACAGGAAAACGGTCTTGAGCATCTCGGGCATGCCGTCATTGTACGGCGTGCGCGACGGTGCAGCCGAGCATGGGCTCGGCTCTACAGGGGCTCAGGCCTTGCCGGCGGCCTGCAGCGCGGCGAATTCCTCGTCGCTGAACAGCCGCGAGCGCACCAGGAAGCGCACGCCCTCGCCGTTCTCCAGCGAGAACATGCCGCCGCGCCCGGGCACCACGTCGATGATCAGCTGGGTGTGCTTCCAGTATTCGAACTGCGAGGGACTGATGTGGAACGGCGCGCCGCCGATTTCGCCCAGGCAGACATCGCGATCGCCGACGATGAAATCGCCCTGCGCGAAGCACATCGGCGAGGAGCCATCGCAGCAGCCGCCGGACTGGTGGAACAGCAGCGGTCCGTGGCGCGCGCGCAGCCTGTCGATCAGCTGCAGCGCCGCGAGGGTGGCGATGACCTGGTGCGGAAGTTCGTTCATGAGTGCCTCGTTCGGGGTCAGAGCCCTCCACTCCTGGCGGAGTGGGAAGGATCCGAACCCTTGCAGGGTACCGTTGCACGGCCGCCGCGCCCGTGGGAGAGGGGGACGGGCGCGGCAGCCATGCGCGGGATGATCAGGCAGCGAAGTCCAGCACCACGCGGCCCTCGATGGTGCCGGCGTGCATGCGCGCGAACACCTCGTTGATGTTTTCCAGGCGGTCGGTGCTGACCGTTGCCGCGACCTTGCCTTCGGCAGCGAACTGCAGCGATTCCTGAAGGTCCAGGCGGGTGCCGACGATCGAGCCGCGCACGGTCACGCCGTTCAGCACCATGCCGAAGATATCCAGCGGGAAGTTGCCCGGCGGCAGGCCGTTCAACGACACCGTGCCGCCGCGGCGGACCATGCCCAGCGCCTGTTCAAAGGCCTTGGGCGATACCGCGGTGACCAGTGCACCATGTGCGCCGCCGATCTCCTTCTTCAGGAACGCGGCCGGATCGGTGGTGCGCGCGTTGACGGTGACCTGCGCGCCCAGCCGCCGGGCCAGGGCCAGCTTGCCGTCGTCGACATCGATGGCCGCCACGTTCAGGCCCATTGCACGTGCGTACTGCACCGCCATGTGGCCCAGGCCGCCGATGCCGGAAATCGCCACCCAGTCACCGGGCTTGGTATCGGTGACCTTCAGGCCCTTGTAGACGGTCACGCCGGCGCACAGCACCGGCGCGATCTCCACGAAGCCCACTTCCTTCGGAAGCAGGCCGACATAGTTGGCATCGGCCAGTGCGTACTCGGCGAAGCCGCCGTTGACCGAGTAACCGGTATTGCGCTGCGTTTCGCACAGCGTTTCCCAGCCACCCAGGCAATGTTCGCAATGGCCACACGCCGAGTACAACCAGGGGATGCCGACCCTGTCGCCTTCCTTGACATGCCCTACCCCGCCTCCCACGGCCACGACGTGCCCCACGCCCTCGTGGCCGGGGATGAATGGCGGGTTCGGTTTCACCGGCCAGTCGCCCTCGGCGGCGTGCAGGTCGGTGTGGCAGACGCCACAGGCCTCGATTCTGACCAGCACCTCGCCCGCCCCCGGGCGCGGTACCACGACTTCCTCGATGACCAGCGGCTTGCCGAACTCACGGACGACGGCAGCCTTCATGGTTCTATTCATGCGGGTTACTCCGTAGTGCGCTTGCAGACAGGATGGCGCGGGCCCCATGCCCGCGCCTTGATCCCGATCAATCCATCAGAAGAAGCCCAGCTTCTTCGGCGAGTAGCTGACCAGCAGGTTCTTGGTCTGCTGGTAATGGTCGAGCATCATCTTGTGGTTCTCGCGGCCGATGCCCGACTGCTTGTAGCCACCGAACGCCGCGTGCGCCGGGTAGGCGTGGTAGCAGTTGGTCCACACGCGCCCGGCCTGGATGGCGCGGCCCATGCGGTACAGGCGCGAGGCATCGCGGCTCCACACGCCGGCACCGAGGCCGTACAGCGTGTCGTTGGCGATCTGCAGCGCTTCTTCCTCGGTCTTGAACGTGGTCACCGCCACCACCGGCCCGAAGATCTCCTCCTGGAAGATGCGCATGCGGTTGTGGCCCTTGAACACGGTGGGCTTCACGTAATAGCCGCCGGCCAGTTCGCCGCCGAGCGTGTTCTGCTCGCCCCCGATCAGCACTTCGGCGCCTTCCTGCTTGCCGATGTCGATGTAGGAAAGAATCTTCTCCAGCTGCTCGGACGATGCCTGCGCGCCGATCATGGTGTCCGGATCAAGCGGGTCGCCCTGCTTGATCGCGGCCACGCGCTTGAGCACGCGTTCCATGAAGCGCTCGTAGATCGATTCCTGCACCAGTGCACGCGACGGGCAGGTACACACCTCGCCCTGGTTCAGCGCGAACAGCACGAAGCCTTCCACTGCCTTGTCGAGGAAATCATCGTCCTCGGCCATCACGTCGGCGAAGAAGATGTTGGGTGACTTGCCGCCCAGTTCCAGCGTCACCGGGATCAGGTTCTGGCTGGCGTACTGCATGATCAGGCGGCCGGTGGTGGTTTCACCGGTGAAGGCGATCTTGGCGATGCGCGGGTTGCTGGCCAGCGGCTTGCCCGCTTCCAGGCCGAAGCCGTTGACGATGTTGAGCACGCCCGGCGGCAGCAGGTCGCCGATGATCTCCATCAGCACCAGGATCGAGGCCGGGGTCTGTTCGGCAGGCTTGAGCACCACGCAGTTGCCGGCGGCCAGTGCCGGGGCCAGCTTCCACGCGGCCATCAGCAGCGGGAAGTTCCACGGAATGATCTGCCCGACCACGCCCAGCGGCTCGTGGAAGTGGTAGGCCACGGTGTCCTTGTCGATCTCCGAGAGGCTGCCTTCCTGCGCGCGCACGGCGCCGGCGAAGTAGCGGAAGTGGTCGACCATCAGCGGGATGTCGGCGTTGAGCGTCTCGCGGATCGGCTTGCCGTTGTCCCAGGTTTCGGCGCGCGCGATCAGCTCCAGGTTCTGCTCGATGCGGTCGGCGATGCGGTTGAGGATGTTGGCGCGCTCGGTGGTGGAGCGCTTGCCCCAGTCATCCTTGGCGGCGTGCGCGGCATCCAGCGCGGCCTCGATGTCTTCGGCATTCGAACGCGCCACCGAGGTGAGCACCTTGCCGGTGATGGGCGTGGTGTTGTCGAAGTACTGGCCGCTGCGCGGGGCCACCCACTGGCCGCCGATGTAGTTGTCGTAGCGGGGCTTGAACAGGGCGCTGGGGTCGGCCGGGTCGGTCGAGGGCGAGGCAACGGCATTCATCGTGGGCACTCCTTGGATGGCCCGGACAACCCGGGGCCTGCCTCCCCTACCGCAACGAGCGTGCCAACCGCGCGGGTGCTGCGGCGCGTCACGGGCTGCGGCAGCGCAGTTGCTGGCGGCCCCCGCGTGGAATGCGGCGGCGCACCAGCGGTCGTCATCGCAACTGAAGCGCGGATGTGCTTTTAATCGGAACAGTGCCCGCAACAACTGTCGCAGAATGCGACACAGGAGCGTCAGGGTGTCCCAGCCGATTCTTCCCGAGCGCGTGGGTGGTGCGCGCCGTGCCTTCTTCGAGCGCGGCGCATCGCCGGCCGGGGCGGTGCCCGATGCCATCCTGCAGTCGTGGCGGCGCTGCCAGCGCCAGGGCCTGTCGGTGGACGCGCGTCCCGACGTGGCCCCGGTACCCGAGCTGTCGCTGCGTGAACTGCGCCAGCGCCGCGAGCGCCTGTGGCGGCTGGCCCGTCCCGAGCTGGAAGGGCTGGCAAGCTCGTTGGCCAGCAGCGATGGCATCGTGCTGCTCACCGACGAGGAAGGCTGGGTGCTGGACGCCGAGGGCAGCAACAGCTTCCTCGATCGCGCCGGACAGGTCGCGCTGATGCCGGGGGTGCGCTGGGACGAAGGCACGGTCGGCACCAATGCCATCGGCACGGCCATCGTCGAAGGCCGTGCCCTGCAGGTGCGTGGCGGCGAACACTTCTTCGCCCCGCACGGGATCCTGACCTGCTCGGCCACGCCGATCTTCGATCCGTTCGGGCAGCGCGTGGGCGTGCTCGATATCTCCGGCGATGCACGCCACGCCCACCTGCATGCGCTGGCGCTGGGCCGCCACGCGGTGGACCAGATCGAGCATCGCTACTTCGCCGACGGGCTGGACGACTGCGAACTGCTGCACCTGCATGCGCAGCCGCTGCT
>DOKO01000402.1 GCA_003510825.1 Stenotrophomonas sp. | reverse complement strand
CGGCTGGCCCAGCTTCTGGGCACCGCTGCACGGCGCCGTCGGCGAGGACCGCGACACCACCTTCGGCATGTTGCGGGTGGAAGCGCACTGCAGCCGCTGCGGTGGCCACCTCGGCCATGTCTTCAACGATGGCCCGCGCCCCACCGGCCTGCGCTACTGCATGAACGGTGCCGCCCTGCTGTTCCAGCCCGGTGCGGCACAGCAGGACAGCAACGGTGGCTGGCGCGTGCCGCTTGGTTCTTCCCCTACTTCTGGAGCCTGATGATGCTGCTGTTGCTGCTGGCCTATCTGGGCGGTGTACTGACCCTGCTCAGCCCGTGCATCCTGCCGGTGCTGCCCTTCGTGTTCGCGCGGGCCAACCGCTCCTTCGTGCGCAGCACGTTACCGCTGCTGCTGGGCATGGCGCTGACCTTCGCCGCGGTCGCCAGCCTGGCCGCCGTGGGCAGCCAGTGGGTGGCGCAGGCCAACCAGATCGGCCGCTGGGTGGCCCTGGTGCTGATGGCCGTGTTCGCGCTGGCGCTGCTCTGGCCGCGCCTGGCTGATCATCTGCTGGCGCCGTTCCAGCGCATGGGCGCGCGGCTGAGTGCACGTGCCGATGCCGCCGATGATGCCGGCCGTGGCGGTGCTGGAACCTCGCTGCTGATCGGCATCGCCACCGGCCTGCTGTGGGCACCGTGCGCCGGGCCGATCCTGGGCCTGGTGCTGACCGGCGCCGCCCTGCATGGCGCCAGTGTCGGCACCAGCGCGCTGCTGCTGGCTTACGCACTGGGTGCAGCCACCGCGCTCGCGCTGGCGGTGTGGATCGGCGGCCGCGTGTTCAACGCCCTGCAGGCGCGACTGGGCCTGGGCGACGTGCTGCGCAAGGTGCTGGGTGTGGCCGCGCTGCTGGCGGTGGTGGCGATCGGCCTGGGCTGGGATACCGGGCTGCTGACCCGCCTGTCCACGGTGAGCACCGCGCGCATCGAACAGGGCCTGCTCGATGCCGTGCCCGGTGCGCAGCCGGCTGCACCGCCGATGATGATGATGGCCGGCGCCAACGCCGGTGCCGACGCGCCGCTGCCGGTGGAAGGCACTCTGCCCGCGCTGGATGGCGCCACCGGCTGGCTCAACAGCCCGCCGCTCGAGGCCGAACAGCTGCGCGGCAAGGTGGTGCTGATCGACTTCTGGACCTATTCCTGCATCAACTGCCTGCGCGCGATGCCCTTCGTGCACGAATGGGAGCGCCGCTACCGCGACCACGGCCTGGTGGTGGTCGGTGTGCACACGCCCGAGTTCGCCTTCGAGCGCGACCCGCGCAACGTGATGAAGGCCGTGCAGCAGCTGAAGGTGGAATACCCGGTGGCGCTGGACAACCAGTATTCGATCTGGCGTGCGTTCAACAACCAGTACTGGCCGGCACAGTATTTCGTCGATGCACAGGGCAACATCCGCGCCCACCAGTTCGGTGAAGGCAACTACGCGCATTCGGAACAGGTGATCCGCCGCCTGCTGACCGAAGCCGGCCAGACCGACCTGCCGCCGCCGGCCGACCCGGCTGCCGCCGACCTGCAGGGCGTGGCCACGCAGGCCGACATGGGCAACCTGCGCTCGCCGGAAACCTACCTGGGCCACGCGCGTGCCGAGCACTTCGCCTCGCCCGGCGGGCAGCGCACCGATGCGGCCTTCGACTACACGCTGCCGGCCAGCCTCGCGCTGAACCAGTGGGGCCTTTCCGGCCGCTGGACCATCACCGATGAAGCCGCGCAGCTGCAGCAGGCGGGCGGTCGCATCGCCTTCCAGTTCCATGCCCGCGACCTGCACCTGGTGCTGGCACCGACGCAGGACGGCACGCCGGTGCGCTTCCGCGTGTGGATGGATGGCAAGCCGCTGCCTGCCGCCGATGCCGGCAGCGATGTCGGCGCCGATGGCAGCGGCGTGGTCAACGAGAACCGTCTGTACCAGCTGGTGCGCCAGCGCGGCACGGTCGGCCCGCACCGCTTCGAGATCGAATTCCTCGATGCGGGCGTGCAGGCCTATGCCTTCACCTTTGGTTGAGAACAGGAGGGCACGATGAAATTCTCCTTCGAACAGGGCATTGCAGTAGGTGTGGCCGGGCTGGTCGCCACGGCACTGGTGGCCGGCGTGCTGCTGGTGGATCGCGGCGCGATGGCCGCGCCGGCTACCGCCAGCGCGCAGGTACAGGCGCTGCCGGCACCCACCGGCGATGCTGCTTTCACCGACGGCGCCACCCAGGCCAGCGTGGTGTTTGCCGGTGGCTGCTTCTGGGGCGTGCAGGGCGTGTTCCAGCACGTGAAAGGCGTGAGCAATGCCGTGGCGGGCTATGCCGGAGGCAGTGCCGCCGATGCACGCTACGAGCGCGTCAGCAGCGGCCGCACCGGCCACGCCGAAGCAGTGAAGGTCGACTACGATCCGCGCCAGGTCAGCTATGGGCAGCTGCTGCAGGTGTTCTTCTCGGTGGCGCACGATCCTACCCAGCTGAACTACCAGGGCCCCGACCACGGCAGCCAGTACCGCTCGGCGATCTTCAGCGATGACGCCAGGCAGCTGGCTGCCAGCCGCGCCTACATCGACCAGCTGGGCAAGGCTGGCAGCTACCGCGGCCCGATCGTGACCCAGGTGGCCAGCGGCCAGCGCTTCTACCCGGCCGAGAGCTACCACCAGAACTACATGAACAACTACCCGCAGGCCGCCTACATCCGCTACTACGACGCACCGAAGCTGGCCGCGCTGGGCAAGCAGTTCCCCGCGCTGTACCGGCGCCAGGCCTCGCTGGTGCCGATGCGCTGACCGCGCTTCTGTAGAGTCGAGCTTGCTCGACTGTCCCGGCAAAGCAGTCGAGCAAGCTCGACTCTACGAAGCGCCAGCGATTGTTGACGCGGCCCATAAAAAAAGACGCACGGCCCTGCGGCCGTGCGTTTGCAATGGATCGGCCAGGCCCCGATCAGGCCCCACCGACAGCACCATGCTAGGCTCGGCGGCATCATGGGTACAGCTCCAGATGCAGGTCAGAACAATGGATACAGATCCGCGCACCACCCCGGCCCCGCCGCGCTACCAGCGCCTGTCCGATGAACTGGCCGAGGCCATCCACGGCGGTCGCCTGCCGGTCGGCAGCCGCCTGCCCTCGCTGCGGCAGATGGCCGCGCAGCGCCAGCTCAGCCTGAACACCGTCATCGCGGCCTATAGGCAGCTGGAAGATGCTGGGCTGGTGGTGCCGCGGCCGAAGGCGGGTTTCGAGGTGGCGCCGCGCCTGTCGGTACCGCAGCGGTCACTGCGCGATGCACCCTCCGCGCCCACCGCACCGCTGCAGCAGGCGTTGATGGCCCGCGTGCTTGAGGCGCAGCGACGCCCCGGGGTGATCGATCTGGCGTTCGCCGGGCCACGTGGGCGGCAGTTCTATCCCGGCGCGCAGCTGGCCCGGCACACCGCACAGGTGCTGCGCCACGGCCAGCAGACGGTGGAAACCTACGCGCGCCCGAACGGCTCGCCGCGCCTGCTGGCACAGATCGTACGGCGTGGCCCGCGCATGGGCCTGCATACCCATGCCGACCGCCTGCTGCTGACCCATGGCGCGATGGAAGCGCTGCAGCTGGCCCTGCGCGCGGTGACCGAACCGGGCGCGGCAGTCGGCATCGAAGCCCCGTCCTACTTCAACCTGTACCCGCTGCTGGCCAACCTTGGCCTGCAGGCCATCGAACTGCCTACCCACCCGCAGCACGGGCTGGACGTGGATGCCCTGGAGGCGCTGCTGGAACACACGCCGCTGGCCGCGCTGGTGGTGATGCCCACCGTGCACAACCCACTGGGCTGCACCATGCCGACGGCCGCCAAGCAGCGCCTGGCCGAGCTGGTCAACGCACGCCAGCTGCCGCTGATCGAAGATGCGGTGTACGCCGAGCTGCAGTTCTGCGAGCCACCGGCGCCGCTGCTGAAGGCGTTTGATCGCGATGGCTGGGTGATGGTGGTCGGCGGTTTCTCCAAGACGCTGGCACCGGATTACCGCATCGGCTGGCTCGATGGCGGTCGTTTCGCCGAGCGCATCGCCCTGCTGAAATTCCAGTCGACCGGCGGTGAACCGCAGCTGCTGGGCGATGCGGTGGCCGCTTACCTGGAAGCGGGCAGTTACGAGCACCACCTGCACCGCATGCGCCGGCTGTACCGCGAACAGGTCGGGCGCCTGCGCCAGCTGGTGGCCGAGCACTTCCCCGCCGGCACCCGTGCCACCGAGCCGCAGGGCGGGTTCCTGCTGTGGCTGGAGCTTCCCGGCGTGGATACCCGCGAACTGTTCGAGCGGGCGCTGGCGGAGGACATCGTGTTCATGCCCGGCCAGGTGTATTCGCGCGGCGCGCGCTACCGGCACTGCCTGCGGCTGTCGTGCTGCCAGGCGCTGGATGCGCGCTTCATCAGCGCGGTGGAGCGGCTGGGTGCGATCGCGCGGGAGCTGGCGGCACGCTCTGCCCTGTAGAGCCGAGCCCGCGCTCGGCTGCGTTTCACCCGGATCCGGTGCTGAGCCGAGCATGGTCTCGTCTCTACAGGAAGCAGATCAATCGCACAGGTGCACTGCGAGTCGCTCACCATCCGCGCCCGGCAGGTACGGCAACCTCCCCCAGCACGGCATCGGCAGGCGCTGCTGCAGAGTGGCGATGTTCTCGTCCTGGCGCTGCATGGCCGGGTCGATGTGGTTGCCTATCCAGCCCAGGCACGCCACGCCGCTGGCCTGCAGTGACTGCGCGGTCAACCGCGCATGGTTCACGCAGCCCAGGCGCATGCCCACCACCAGCAGCACCGGCAGGCGCAGCGCACGCACCAGATCCAGCTGGTCCAGCGTGGCCGACACCGGCGCCAGCCAGCCGCCCACGCCTTCCACCACCACCACGTCGGCCTGCGCACGCAGCCGCTCGAACGCGGCCACGATCGGTGCCAGCTGCACCTGCACGCCGTCCTCGGCGGCGGCCAGTTCCGGCGCCAGCGGCTGCCGCAGCGCATAGGGGTTCAGGTCGGCGTAGTCCGGCACCGGCCAGCTGGCCGCCTGCAGCGCCAGCGCATCCTCGTTGCGCAGGCCCTGGCCCAGGTCCTGGCTGCCACTGGCCACCGGCTTCATGCCCACCGCACGCAGCCCGCGCCGGCGCAGCGCATGCAGCAGCGCGGTGCTGCTGGCGGTCTTGCCGATTTCGGTATCGGTCCCGGTGACGAACACGGCCGGCGGCATCAGGGTGGGCAGGGGCATCAACGGCTCCAGGCATGCAACAGAGCGTGCATTATCGCTGGTCCCGTACGCTTGCTAGACTGCAGGCATGTTCGCCAATGCCTCGCTCACCGGCAGCAAGCCGGAACAATACGCCCAGCTGCTGGAACAGGCCCGCGGCCTGGTCTACGCCGAGTCCGACCGCATCGCCAATGCGGCCAACCTCTCCGCACTGGTCTACCACGCCCTGCCCGACCTGAACTGGGTGGGCTTCTACCTGTACGACGGCAAGGAGCTGGTGGTCGGGCCGTTCCAGGGCCTGCCGGCCTGCGTGCGCATCCCGCTGGACAAGGGCGTGTGCGGTGCCGCCGCCAGCCAGCGCGTCACCCAGCGCGTGGAAGACGTCGACGCCTTCCCCGGCCACATCGCCTGCGATTCGGCCTCGCGCTCGGAACTGGTGGTGCCGCTGCTGCGCGGTGATGAACTGATCGGCGTGTTCGACATCGACAGCCCGAAGGTGGGCCGCTTCGATGCCGAGGACCAGGCCGGTCTGGAAGCCATCGCCCGCGTGTTCGTCGAGGCCCTGGGATGAGCGCACCGAAGCTGCGCAACATCGGCCCGAAGAGCGCGGCGTGGCTGCGCCAGGTTGGCCTGCGCAGCCGCGAGGACCTGGCCGCGCTCGGCGCGGTCGGGGCCTTCGTCAAGGTCAAGCGCGCCGGCTTCAAGCCGAGCCTGAACCTGCTCTATTCGCTGGAAGGCGCGCTGTTGGACTGCCACTGGCAGGAGCTGGGCGAAGCCCAGCGCGAGGCGCTGGTGCAGGATTACGAGACACGCATCGCCGCGCATCCGCTGAAGGCGGCCGGCCCGGCATCGGGCCCGGTGCATGAGCAGCGCTTCGACACCGGGGATGACGGCGAAGACAGTTTTGCCGAGAGCGCGGACGAGGATTAGAACGGCCGCGCTTCGCGCTCGCCG
>DOKO01000119.1 GCA_003510825.1 Stenotrophomonas sp. | reverse complement strand
CACGAACGACACGCGGTCCCACACGTCTTCCGGGGCCAGCTTGACCCCGCGCGGCAGGAGGTTGCGGAAGTCGCAGAACTCGCGCAGCGCTTCGGTCAGGCCGGTACGCAGGCCGTTGGCGTGGGTGCCGTGCTGGGCGGTGGGAATCAGGTTGACGTAGCTTTCCTGCACCAGCTCGCCTTCCGGCAGCCAGGCCACGGCCCAGTCAACGATCTCCGTATCCTTCTTCAGGTTGCCGACGAACAGATCGGCCGGCAGCGACTCGCGGTCGCCCAGCTCCATCTTCAGGTAATCGCGCAGGCCGTCTTCGTAGTACCAGGTGTCGACTTCGCCGGTGGCTTCGTCGGTCAGCTTCACGGTCAGGCCCGGGCACAGCACGGCCTTGGCGCGCAGCAGGTGCTTGAGCGCACGCACGGCGAACTTGGGCGTATCGAAGTACTTCGGGTCCGGCCAGAAGCGCAGGCGGGTACCGGTGTTCTTCTTGCCGACCGTGCCGACCACTTCCAGCGGCGAGGCGCGGTCGCCATCGCGGAAGGTGATGCGATGCTCGGCACCGTCGCGCTTGATGTGGATTTCCACCAGCGTGGACAGCGCGTTGACCACGCTGACGCCCACGCCGTGCAGGCCGCCGGAGAAGGTGTAGTTGTTGTTGTTGAACTTGCCGCCCGCATGCAGGCGGGTCAGGATCAGCTCGACGCCCGGGATCTTCTCTTCCGGATGGATGTCCACCGGCATGCCGCGACCGTCATCGCTGACCTCCACGCTGCCGTCCTTGTACAGGGTGATCTCGATCGAGCGGGCGTGGCCGGCGAGGGCCTCGTCCACCGAGTTGTCGATCACTTCCTGCGCCAGGTGGTTCGGGCGCGCGGTGTCGGTGTACATGCCAGGACGGCGCTTGACCGGGTCAAGGCCGGACAGGACTTCAATATCGGCGGCGTTATAGCGTGCGTTCATCTATCTTCAAAGCGCGGAGCGACGCGCAAGTGTGCGGCGTGGGCGGGAATTTTGCACGCCTGCGGTTCAGCCTCGGCGCCGGGGAGGGGGTAAAATGACAGTCGCTGGAATCTGAACGCCGGCGCCCCCATGTCCAAGCCATACGCGAGGAGGACTCCATGAAGAAGTTGCTGACCATTGCGATCCTGGCCGCTGCCGCCGTTGCAGTACCGCTGGTGATGGCGCAGAACGCAGGCCCGTCGGCCCCGCAGCAGGGTGACCAGGCGGACAAGGCCGCGCAGTCCGAGGCGGACGCCAAGGCCAAGCGCCGCGCCCAGGCCAATGCTGAAATGAAGGCCAAGGGCCAGCCGGTCCCGCAGCAGGAAGAAGAGGAAGAGGCGCGGAAGAAGAAGTAAGGCGCCCGCCGCCGAGGCTTCTGCCGCAAGGCTCTGGCCCCCGAACGCCCCGCAGTGCGGGGCGTTTTCTTTTAGTAGTGACGCCATCTGCCCCTTGGGTTGGCGGCCATCTATCTGTAAACTATGGCTTTCCGGGAGTAGTGCGTGTCCACCATTTGCGAATGGGCTGGACCGGCCATGCGTGGCCTCCAGCAATGCGGGTCGCAGGTGACGGTCGAATTGACCGGCACGGCCGCCCCGACCTCGCACGATGGTCCCCGTCCGGCGCCTGCCGCCGACCGGTCCCGCACCTCCCTCGCTGCCCCAGCGAACCGGAAAACCCCCTTTCTGCTCCACGCCCGCCCCTCGGGCAGGCGTGGCGCTGCCGTTTTCCATTTCCAGACAGGATGCTTGCAGCCATGACTCCCTTGATTTTCGTAACCGGCGGCGTGGTGTCCTCGCTCGGCAAAGGTATTGCCGCTGCGTCACGGGCCGCCATCCTCGAAGCGCGTGGCCTGAAGGTCACGATGATGAAGCTCGACCCGTACATCAACGTCGACCCGGGCACCATGAGCCCGTTCCAGCACGGTGAGGTCTACGTCACCGACGATGGCGCCGAGACCGACCTCGACCTGGGCCACTACGAGCGCTTCGTGCGTACCCGCCTGAGCCGCAAGAACTCGGTCACCACCGGCCGCATCTACGAGAACGTCATCCGCAAGGAGCGCCGCGGCGACTACCTGGGCGCGACCGTGCAGGTCATCCCGCACATCACCGATGAAATCCGCCGCTGCATCGACGAGGCCACCGAAGGCTACGACGTGGCCCTGGTCGAGATCGGCGGCACCGTCGGTGACATCGAGTCGCTGCCGTTCCTGGAAGCGATCCGCCAGGTGCGCACCGAGCGCGGCCCGGAGAAGGCGCTGTTCATGCACCTCACCCTGGTGCCCTACATCGGCGCCGCCGGTGAGCTGAAGACCAAGCCGACCCAGCACTCGGTGAAGGAACTGCGCTCGATCGGCATCCAGCCGGACGTGCTCCTGTGCCGTTCCGAGCAGGCCGTGCCGGATTCGGAGCGCCGCAAGATCGCCCAGTTCACCAACGTCTCCGAGCGCGCCGTCATCAGCGTGCCGGACGTCGACGTGCTGTACCGCATTCCGTCGGGCCTGCACGCGCAGGGCCTGGACGAGATCGTGGTCAACCAGCTGAAGCTGGCCGACAAGGTCGGCCCGGTCGACCTGTCGATGTGGGAGGACGCGGTCGACGCGACCCTGCACCCGCTGGATGAAGTGACCATCGCCGTGGTCGGCAAGTACGTCGACCACCAGGACGCCTACAAGTCGGTCGGCGAAGCCCTCAAGCACGGCGGCCTGCGCCAGCGCACCAAGGTCAACCTGAAGTGGCTGGAAGCGCAGGACCTGGAAGGCACCGACATGGCCGCGCTGGCCGACGTCGACGGCATCCTGGTGCCGGGCGGCTTCGGTGACCGTGGTTTCGAAGGCAAGGTGCTGACCTCGCAGTTCGCCCGCCAGAACAGCGTGCCGTACTTCGGCATCTGCTACGGCATGCAGGCGGCCGTGGTCGACTACGCGCGCCACGTGCTGGGCCTGGAAAACGCCAACAGCACCGAGAACGACCGCCAGTCGCCGGACCCGGTGATCGGCCTGATCACCGAATGGCGCACCGCCACCGGCGATGTCGAGAAGCGTGACGACAAGAGCGACCTCGGCGGCACCATGCGCCTGGGCCTGCAGGAGCAGCGCCTGAAGCCGGGCACCCTGGCCCGCGAGCTGTACGGCAAGGACGTGGTCTCCGAGCGTCACCGCCACCGCTACGAGTTCAACAACCGCTACCGCACCCAGCTGGAAGATGCCGGCCTGGTGATCTCGGGCAAGTCGATGGACGACACCCTGGTGGAAGTGGTCGAGCTGCCGCGTGACGCGCACCCGTGGTTCCTGGCCTGCCAGGCGCATCCGGAGTTCCTGTCCACGCCGCGCGATGGCCACCCGCTGTTCATCGGTTTCATCCGTGCCGCGCGTGAGCGCAAGGCTGGCGGCGCACTGCTGGCCGAAGCCCGCGCCTGACTTGTGAAGGGGGGCTTCGGCCCCCATCCTGCATGCTTCAACCCCAGCACGCCGGTCCTGCCGGCGTAGCGGACAACAAGGAAACGCCATGAAACTGTGTGGATTCGAGGTCGGGCTGGACCAGCCCCTGTTCCTGATCGCCGGCCCCTGCGTGATCGAGTCGATGCAGCTGCAGCTCGATACCGCCGGCAAGCTGAAGGAGATCACCGATCGCCTCGGCGTCAACTTCATCTTCAAGTCGAGCTTCGACAAGGCCAACCGTACTTCGGGCACCGCCTTCCGTGGCCCGGGCATGGAAGAAGGCCTGAAGGTGCTGGCCGAAGTGAAGAAGCAAATCGGCGTGCCGGTGCTGACCGACGTGCACGAATACACCCCGATGGACGAAGTGGCCTCGGTGGTGGACGTGCTGCAGACCCCGGCGTTCCTGGTCCGCCAGACCGATTTCATCCGCAAGGTGTGCGCGGCCGGCAAGCCGGTCAACATCAAGAAGGGCCAGTTCCTGGCGCCGTGGGACATGAAGCCGGTCGTCGAGAAGGCCAAGTCCACCGGCAACGAGCAGATCATGGTCTGCGAGCGTGGCGCCAGCTTCGGCTACAACAACCTGGTCAGCGACATGCGTTCGCTGGCAGTGATGCGTGACACCGGCTGCCCGGTGGTGTTCGATGCCACCCATTCGGTGCAGCTGCCGGGCGGGCAGGGCACCAGTTCCGGTGGCCAGCGCGAACACGTGCCGGTGCTGGCGCGTGCGGCGGTGGCAGTGGGCATCTCCGGCCTGTTCGCCGAGACCCATCCGGATCCGTCCAAGGCATTGTCCGATGGCCCCAATGCGTGGCCGCTGGACCAGATGGAAGCCCTGCTCGAGACCCTGATGGAACTCGACGCGGTGACCAAGAAGCACGGTTTCTCGCGCTTCGCGTGAGTCTTGACCCGTGGGCGGCGCTGGAAGCCCAGCGTCGCCGGCGGCATTGGCGCAGCTGGCCGTGGGGCTGGGTGGCGCTGGCGCTGGGCCTGCTCACCTGGGCGGCATTCGGCTACGCCGTGCTGCTGGGTGCTGCCGGCATGCGCATGCCTGGCGATGGTGCGGCCCCGCACTGGCAGGCCACGATGTTCAAGGTGTCCTTCTGCGCGGCTGCCGTGATGTATGCGGCCAGTACCGCGAGCACGGTGCTGGGCTGGCGGCTGCAACGCGCGCGCGTCGCCGCTGCGCTGGCCGCGGTGGTGCTCGTCGCGCCTTCCATCCTGCTGGCGTGGATGCTGCTTGCCCAGCTGTGATGTTTCGTCCGTGGCCCCTGTGCCCATTCATGCGGTACCCATTCAGATGACCAGCCCGACCTCTTCCGCGCGCCTGCCGCGCCGACCCTGGCCCTGGGGCGTCTGCGCGCTGGGTCTTGCCGTGCTCGCCTGGGCCGCCCTGGGCGCCGGGCTCATGGTCTTCCTGTCTGCGATCGGCATGCCGGGCGACGGCAACCACGCGCTGGCCTCGAAGCAGTGGATCCTGATGCTGGCGATGGTCGTGCTGGCGCTGTCCGCACTCGGCAGTGGCGTGGCCTCGGTACTGGCCTGGCGCACGCAGCGTGGCCGTGGCATGGCTGCGGTGGCGGCGTTGCTGCTGGCGCTGCTCGGCCTGCTGATCGCGGTGCCGCTGCTGGTGCAGGGGGCCGATCCGGTCGTGGCCGACGACACCATTTGGCAAGCGGCGGGCAGCCGGGGATAATCACGCGGCATTTCACATTTGTCGCATTCCCTCCTCCAGACAGGTAACCGGTCCGCTCATGAGTACGATCCGCAGCATCCACGCCCGTGAAATCCTCGACAGCCGTGGCAACCCCACGCTGGAAGCCGAAGTCATCCTGGAGGACGGTTCGTTCGGTCGCGCCGCGGTTCCCTCCGGCGCCTCGACCGGCACCAAGGAAGCGGTCGAGCTGCGTGACGGCGACAAGACCCGTTACCTGGGCAAGGGCGTGCGCAAGGCCGTCGAGAACGTCAACGGCGCCATTGCCAACGCACTGAAGGGCTTCGAAGCCGTCGACCAGGCCGGCCTGGATCGTCGCCTGATCGATCTGGACGGCACCGAGAACAAGGGCCGCCTGGGCGCCAACGCGCTGCTGGCCGTGTCGATGGCCGCCGCACATGCCGCCGCCGCTTCCAGCAAGCAGGCCCTGTGGCAGTACCTGGCCGCCAAGACCGGTGCGACCCCGTCGCTGCCGGTGCCGATGATGAACATCATCAACGGCGGCGCCCACGCCGACAACAACGTCGACTTCCAGGAATTCATGGTGCTGCCGGTGGGCTTCACCTCGTTCTCCGAAGCCCTGCGCGCCGGCACCGAAATCTTCCATTCGCTGAAGTCCGTGCTGAAGAGCCACGGCCTGAGCACCGCCGTGGGCGACGAAGGCGGCTTCGCGCCGGACTTCCGCAGCAACGTCGAAGCGCTGGACACCATCCTCG
The DNA here is from genome assembly GCA_003510825.1 of Stenotrophomonas sp. Classification (GTDB taxonomy): domain Bacteria; phylum Pseudomonadota; class Gammaproteobacteria; order Xanthomonadales; family Xanthomonadaceae; genus Stenotrophomonas. Next base: position 7,168 of record DOKO01000119.1, on the reverse strand, counting down.
AAGCCATCGGCAAGGCCGGCTACACCGCCGGTGAAGACGTGCTGCTGGGCCTGGACGTCGCCTCCAGCGAGTTCTTCGAGAACGGCAAGTACAACCTGGTCGGCGAGAACAAGCGCCTGACCTCCGAGCAGTTCGTCGACTTCCTCGCCGACTGGGCCGCGCAGTACCCGATCATCACGATCGAAGACGGCCTGGCCGAGAACGACTGGGCCGGCTGGAAGCTGCTGACCGACCGCATCGGCAAGAAGGTGCAGCTGGTGGGCGACGATCTGTTCGTCACCAACCCGAAGATCTTCCAGGAAGGCATCGATTCGGGCACCGCCAACGCGATCCTGATCAAGGTCAACCAGATCGGCACCCTGAGCGAAACCCTGGAAGCGATCGCCATGGCCGACCGCGCCGGCTACGCCGCCGTGGTCTCGCACCGTTCGGGCGAAACCGAAGACACCACCATCGCCGACATCTCGGTGGCCACCACCGCCACCCAGATCAAGACCGGCTCGCTGTGCCGCAGCGATCGCGTGGCCAAGTACAACCAGCTGCTGCGCATCGAGGAAGCCCTCGGCGCCAGCGCGCGTTACGCCGGTCGTGACGCGTTCGTGTCGCTGAAGCGCTGAGCCCATGCGCGACTGGCGCTGGCTGCTGTTGCTGCTGGCCCTGCTGCTGGCATGGCTGCAGTACCGTTTCTGGTTCGGCCCGGGCAATTCGGGTGAAGTGATGATGCTCGAAGCCCAGGTCGCCAACCAGGAACGGGACAATGAAGGTCTGCAGCAGCGCAACGATGCGCTGGCTGCTGAAGTGAAGGACCTCAAGGAAGGCCAGGCTGCCATCGAAGAACGCGCGCGCAGCGAGCTGGGCATGATCAAGCCCGGCGAGAAGTTCTACCGCGTGGTGGAGGATGCGCCGGTTCGCCCGGCGCAGGCTGCACCGGTTGCCGCGCAGGTCGGCGACCACCCGGCGGACGTGCCATGAGCGCGGCCATCTGGGCGGTCGTCCCGGCTGCCGGGCGCGGCACCCGTTTCGGCGCGCCGCTGCCCAAGCAGTACCTGCAGGCGGGCGGGCAGATCCTGCTTGCCCACACCCTGGATGCGCTGCTGGCACACCCGGCGGTGGCCGGGGCGATGGTGGTCATCGGCGAGGACGATGCGGATTGGCCGGGCTGGACCGAGTGGTCCGGCAAGCCGGTGCTGACCTGCATCGGTGGTGCGACCCGCGCCGCCTCGGTGCTGGCCGGTCTGCAGGCCCTGCCGGATAGCGTGCGTGCCGATGAGTTCGTGCTGGTGCACGATGCCGCGCGGCCCAACCTGTCCTTGGCTGATCTTGGTCGCCTGCTGGAAGTGGGGCGTGCTGACCCGGTCGGTGCGATCCTTGCCGCGCCCGTGCGCGACACCCTCAAGCGTGCCGGCGACGATGGCGGCATTGATGGCACCGAACCGCGTGAGCGCCTGTGGCGCGCGCTGACGCCGCAGTTGTTCCGTCGCCACCAGCTCGTCCGCGCGCTGGCCGCTGCGGCCGCCAGCGGTGTCGACGTCACCGACGATGCCATGGCCATGGAGCGCCAGGGCCAACGTCCGCTGCTGGTGGAAGGCAGCGAGGACAATTTCAAGGTCACCACGCCGGCCGACCTCGACCGTTTCGAATTCGTACTTTCCCGCCGCGCCGGCTGATCGCCCGCGCGGCCCTGCTGCAAGGGTTGCATCCATGAGCACCGCTCCGTTCCCGCCCGTCCGTATCGGCCAGGGCTACGACGTCCATGCCTTCGGTGAAGGCGACCACATCATGCTCGGCGGCATCCGCGTGGCGCACAGCTGCGGCGTGCTGGCCCACAGCGATGGCGACGTCATCCTGCACGCGCTGTGCGATGCCATGCTCGGCGCCATCGCGCTGGGCGACATCGGCCAGCACTTCCCGCCCAGCGACGACCGCTGGAAGGGCGCCGACAGCAGTGATTTCGTCCGCCATTGCGACAGCCTGCTGCGCGAACGCGGCTGGCGCGTCGGCAACACCGACATCACCGTCATCTGCGAGCGGCCCAAGGTCGGCCCGCATGCGCTGGCCATGCGCGAACGCATCGGCGGCCTGCTGCAGCTGCCGCTGGACGCGGTCAGCGTCAAGGCCACCACCTCGGAGAAGCTCGGCTTCACCGGCCGTGGCGAGGGCATCGCCGCGCAGGCCGTGGTCCTGCTGGTGGCGGCATGATTCCGTTGCCGCTGGCCTTTGGCGCGCCGCTGCTGAGCGCGCGCATCCGCACCACGCCGGAGGATTTCCAGGTCGACGAACTGCCGGCCTTCGAAGCCACCGGTGAAGGCGAGCACCTGCTGCTGCACATCCGCAAGCGCGGCGCCAACACGGTGCACGTGGCCAAGGTGCTGGCGAAGTGGGCCGGCCTGCCGGAAATGGGCGTCAGCTACGCCGGCATGAAGGACCGCAACGCGGTTACCACCCAGCGTTTCAGCGTGCACCTGCCCAAGCGCATCGCCCCGGACCTGGCCACGCTGGCCAGTGACGAGATCGAAGTGCTCGAGGCCACCTGGCACAACCGCAAGCTGCAGCGCGGTGCGCTGGCCGGCAACCGCTTCAAGCTGGTGCTGCGCGATGTGCAGGGCGATGCCGCGGCCATCGATGAACGCCTGCAGCAGATCGCCACGCGCGGCCTGCCGAACTGGTTCGGTGAGCAGCGTTTCGGTCGCGACGGTGGCAACGTGCCGGCGGCGCTGGCGATGTTCGGTGGCCGCCGCATGCGCCAGGACCAGCGTTCGCTGCTGCTGTCGGCCGCGCGCTCGGCGCTGTTCAATCGCGTGCTGGCCGCGCGCGTGGAGCAGGGCAGCTGGGACCAGCCGCTGGACGGCGAGGTGTGGATGCTTGATGGCAGCCGCAGCGTGTTCGGCCCCGAGCCGTACACCGATGTGCTGGCCGAGCGCCTGGCCCGCTTCGACATCCACCCCAGCGCGCCGCTGTGGGGCGAGGGCGAGCTGCGCAGCACCGACGCCGCCCGCGCGCTGGAACTGGCCGCGCTGGACGATGAGGAATCGCAGGCGCTGCGTACCGGCCTGGAAGGCGCGCGCCTGAAGCAGGAGCGCCGCGCGCTGCGCCTGCGTCCGGCCCTGCTGCAGCACCAGTGGCTTGCGGCTGACGTGCTGGAGCTGTCGTTCGCCCTGCCGCCGGGCTGCTACGCCACGGCCGTGCTGCACGAACTCGGCCCGGTCGAAGACGCCGCGCAGGCCTGATCGCCCGACGGCGTTGGGGTATCTACGCATGGCGTGGATCTACTGCGGCATCGCATGGATCCGCGCGGTGGGTGGTAGATCCACGCCATGCGTGGATGAGAGATGTCGCGAGGAATCGTAGACCCACGCCATGCGTGGATGAGGGCTGCCGGGTCGTAGATCCACGCCATGCGTGGATGAGGCGATCAGCGCCGCGCCAGCAGCACCAGCACCGCACCGGTGCCGCCCTGGCCGGTCGGTGCCGAGTGGAACGCGAGCACGTCATTGCGCAGCCGCAGCAGGCGGTCGACCAGGTTCTTCAACACCGGCGCGCCGCCATCGGACTGCAGGCCCTTGCCGTGGATGATGCGCACGCAGCCGTACTCGTGCGCGTGCGCTTCCAGCAGGAACTGGCGCAGCAGCACTTCGGCCTGCGCGGCCGTGGCGCCGTGCAGGTCCAGCTCGTCCTGGACGGAATACTGGCCGCGCTTCAGGCGCTGGAACATCCGCGGCGGCAGGTTGTCGCGGCGGTAGCTGGCAGTGTCGCCGGCTTCCAGCGGGCTGCTGTCGCGCAGCAGGCGGGCGAACTCGCCCGCGGCCTCGGCTTCGTCGCGTTCGGCCATACGTGCGCGCGGCTTCGGTTTCGGCGCGGACGGTGCCGGCTCGACCTCCTTGCGCAGCGGCTTCACTTCGCCGATGGCCGAGCGGAACAGGGCGGCCGGATCTTCATCTTCAGGGTGCGACATCCGCACAGGGTAAACCGCCCGCGCGGGTCTGCCTATGTCGATTCGATGACGCGCATCACCACTGGCAGGGTAGGACCGGCGGCCCGCTTGCGGCACAATACCCGACGCACTTGCGCGATCGCCGGTTCCCGACAGGGGCGCGGCCGGTCCCGCCCACGCGACAAGGTGACGGAATCGAATTCTTGGAAAATCAAGCGGTTAAATCGAAGATGCGCATCCTGGTCAGTAACGATGATGGCGTCGACGCCGCAGGCATCCGGATGCTTGCCGCCGTGCTGCGCGAGGCCGGCCATGAAGTGACGGTGGTCGCACCCGACCGCGATCGTTCCGGTGCCAGCAATTCGTTGACGCTGGACCTGCCGATCCGGCTCAAGCGCATCGACCACTACACCGTCTCGGTGGCCGGCACCCCGACCGACTGCGTGCACCTGGCGCTGACCGGCCTGCTCGAGTTCGAGCCCGACATTGTCGTTTCCGGCATCAACAACGCCGCCAACCTTGGCGACGACGTCATCTATTCGGGCACCGTCTCGGCGGCGATGGAAGGTCGCTTCCTCGGCCTGCCGGCCGTGGCCGTGTCGCTGGTCACCCGAAACCACGACCCGAAGCACTTCGAGACCGCCGCGCGTGCCGCCGTGGAGATCGTCGCCCGGCTGAAGGCCGATCCGCTGCCGGCCGACACCATCCTCAACGTCAACGTGCCCGACCTGCCGTGGAATGAGGTCAAGGGCTTCGAAGTGACCCGCCTGGGCAACCGCCATCGCGCCGAAGGCTGCATCGCGCAGAAGGATCCGCGCGGCAACGAGGTGTACTGGATCGGCCCGGCCGGCCGCGAGCAGGATTCCGGCCCCGGCACCGATTTCCATGCGGTGCGCACCGGCCATATCTCGATCACCCCCATCCAGGTGGACCTGACCCGCTACCAGGCACTGGAGAAGGTGGCCAGCTGGGTCGGCGGCCTCAGCGCCGCGCTGGGCCAGCCGGCATGAGCCCGCGCCTGCGCTTGCAACCGGAAGCCGTCGGCATCGGCATGACTTCGCAGCGTGTGCGCGACCGCCTGGTCGACCGCCTGCGCGAAGCCGGCATCGTCGACGAGTCCACGCTGAACGCGATCCGGGTGGTGCCGCGCCATCTGTTCATCGACGAGGCCCTGGCCTCGCGCGCCTACGAGGACACCGCACTGCCGATCGGCCATGGCCAGACCATCTCCCAACCCTGGGTGGTGGCGCGGATGACCGAAGCGGTGCTGCAGGTCGCGCCGACGAAGGTGCTGGAAGTGGGCACCGGATCGGGCTACCAGGCCGCCGTGCTCGGCGCCGTGGGCCTGGAGGTCTACACCGTCGAGCGCATCGGCGATCTGCTGCGCCAGGCGCGCAAACGCTTCCGCGCGCTGGGCATGAACATCCGCACCAAGCACGACGACGGCCGGGTCGGCTGGGCTGAACACGGTCCCTTCGATGCGGTGGTGGTGACTGCCGCGGCACCGGCCCTGGTCGATGCCCTGGTCGAGCAGCTGGCGGTCGGCGGGCGCCTGGTGGCGCCGGTCGGTGGCCCGGGCGGGCAGTCGCTGGTGCAGCTGGACCGCAGGGAAGACGGCAGCATCGAACAACGCGTGCTGGCACCGGTCACGTTCGTGCCGTTGCTGTCTGGCATGCTCGATTGAATCCACGGAGCAGGGTTGCATGAAGATTTTCGGGCCGCTGTACGAGCGGGCGATGAAGTGGGCCGCGCACGAACGCGCGCCGACCTACCTGACGGTACTGAGTTTCTTCGAAGCCATCATCTTCCCGGTCATGCCGGAAGTGATGCTGGCGCCGATGTGCGTGGCCCAGCCCAAGCGCGGCTGGTGGTTCGCCACGCTCAGCCTGGCCGGCTCCATGGTCGGTGCGGTGGTCGGCTACGCGCTGGGTCATTTCGCGTTCGAAGCGATCAAGCCGCTGTTCGAGGCGCTGGGCATGCTGCCGGCCATCGAGCAGGGCATCGCCACGGTGCAGGCCAAGATGGCCGAGTCGCCGTGGGCGGTGTTCACCTTCCTGGTACTGGGCGGCTTCATGCCCATCCCGATGAAGGTCTTCACGTGGGCTTCGGGTATCGTCGGCGTGCCGATGCCACAGTACCTGCTGAGCATGTTGATCGGCCGCGGCAAGCGCGTGTACGTGCTGGCTGCGGTCATCCGCATCGGTGGTGCGCGTGCCGAAGCGGCGCTGCGTCGCTGGATTGAACCGCTGGGCTGGATCGCCACCGCGTTGGTGGTGGGGCTGGTTGCCTGGCTTGTATGGAGGTCGAAGTTCGCATGAGTGCAGATCGTCTGAGCAAGGGAGTGCGCATCGGCGCGCTGGCGTTGCTGGTATCCACCCTGGCCGCCTGTGGCACCGCCACCGTCGTCCGCCCCGGCGGCAGCAGCGGCGGCAGCACTGTCAGCACGCCGAAGGCCTCGGTACCCAAGCCCGGGCAGACCGTGGTCGTGCGCAAGGGCGACACGATCTATGCGCTGGCCCGCATCCACGACATCACTCCGGCCGACCTGATCGCCTGGAACCGCCTGGACAACCCGTCGCAGATCTATCCGGGCCAGGTCATCCGCCTGTACCCGGCCGGTGCCACCGGCGGCCGCGCGCCGACCACGGTGGTGACCCCGCCGCGCGGCAGTGCAGGCACGACCACCCCGGCGCCTGCGCCGGTGGCGACGGCCCCGGTCGGCCCGGTGAAGAGCAACATCGACTGGCGCTGGCCGGCCGATGGCGCGATCGTCGGCCGTTACGTGGCCGGTGACGCGACCAAGCAGGGCGTGGACATCGCCGGCACCAGTGGTGCTGCCGTGCGCGCCACCGCCAACGGCGTAGTGGTGTATTCCGGTGCCGGCCTGGTCGGCTACGGCGAGCTGATCATCATCAAGCACAGCGACCAGTGGTTGTCGGCCTATGGCCACAACCGCAAGCGCCTGGTCAACGAAGGGCAGAACGTGAAGGCGGGCGAGCAGATCGCCGAGATGGGCCGTACCGGCGCCAACCGCGACATGCTGCACTTCGAGATCCGCTACAACGGTAAGCCGGTCGACCCGCAGCAATATCTGCCGGCACGTTGATCGTCGATTCGCTTTCTGGGCGGATCCCCGGCCCGGCGTAGCACGCCGGGCGTTCGCCGACGGCGCGGCCCATGGGCCGCAAACGCCGACGGCTCACCCGCTGCAACGGCAAGCCGGTCGACCCGCAGCAA
>DOKO01000162.1 GCA_003510825.1 Stenotrophomonas sp. | reverse complement strand
GCTCTTCCGATCTCGGCCAGCCTGGCCGTGCCGTGGTGGCTGCCGCACCGACGCCTGCACCCACGCCTGCCGCTGCCCCCGCCGAAGCGCCGCGACCGGCCATGCCCAGCGATGCCTCGCGCATCCGCATGCAGCCGGGCATGCGCCACCTGGTGGTGGCCATCGATCCGGGCCATGGCGGCCAGGATCCGGGCGCCATCGGCCCGACCGGCAAGCGCGAGAAGGACGTCACCCTGGCCGTGGCGCGCGAACTGGCCCGCCAGGTCAACGCAACGCCGGGCCTGAAGGCCTACCTGACCCGCGACAGCGATGTGTTCATCCCGCTGCCGATGCGTGCGCAGAAGGCGCGCGCGAACAAGGCCGACATCTTCATCTCGATCCACGCCGATGCCGCCGAGAACCGTTCGGCCACCGGTTCGTCGGTCTACGTGCTGTCCACCAAGGGCGCCTCCTCGCAGCGCGCGCGCTGGCTGGCCGACAAGGAAAACGCGGCCGACCTGGTCGGTGGCGTGCGCCTGCAGCAGACCGAGGGCACCCTGGCCAACGTGCTGCTGGACCTGGCCCAGAGCGGTTACATGAAGGCGTCCGAAGACGCGGCCGGCCACGTGCTGGGCGGCCTGAAGCGGATCGGCAACAACCACAAGCCGAACCTTGAGCGCGCCAACTTCGCGGTGCTGCGCACCTCGGACATGCCGGCGATGCTGGTGGAAACCGCCTTCATCTCCAACCCGGACGAAGAACGCCGCCTGACCGACCCGGCCTACCAGCGCAAGGTCGCCGGTGCGGTGCTCGATGGCGTGCATACCTTCTTCAGCCGGCAGCCGCCGCCGGGCACGCTGTACGCAGCCCGCGCCCAGGCCGAGATCGACGCCGCCGCCACCATGGCCGGCGGCAGCAAATAAGCCTCGGATCGAGCGGTCGGTAGCGCCGGGCCGCGCCCGGCGGACGTGTGCCTCCGTTATCATCCCTGCATGACGTCTGCTCCCCATCCGCGCCCGATCCGGCCGTTGCCGGAAATCCTGATCAACCAGATCGCCGCCGGCGAAGTGGTCGAACGTCCTGCGTCGGTGGTCAAGGAGCTGGTCGAGAACGCCATTGATGCCGGCGCCAGCCGCGTCGACATCGATCTGGAAGAGGGCGGTGTGCGGCTCATCCGCATCCGCGACAACGGCAGTGGCATCGCGCCCGAGCAGCTGCCGCTGGCGGTCTCGCGGCACGCCACCAGCAAGATCGCCGATCTCGACGACCTCGAATCGGTGGCGACCCTTGGTTTCCGCGGCGAAGCGCTGCCGTCCATCGCCTCGGTCAGCCGCTTCACCCTGGCCTCGCGCCGGGCGCATGACGAGCACGGCTCGGCACTGCAGATCGAAGGCGGCAAGATCGGCGAAGTGACCCCGCGCGCGCATGCGCCGGGCACCACCGTGGAAGTGCGCGAGCTGTTCTACAACGTGCCGGCGCGCCGTAAGTTCCTGCGTGCCGAGCGCACGGAAATGGGCCACATCGAAGAATGGCTGCGCTCGCTGGCGCTGGCCCGCCCGGACGTCGAGCTGCGCGTGTCGCACAACGGCAAGGCCTCGCGCCGCTACAAGCCCGGTGACCTGTATTCCGATGTGCGCCTGGCCGAGACCCTCGGCGAGGACTTCGCCAACCAGGCCGTGCGCGTGGACCACACCGGTGCCGGCCTGCGCCTGCATGGCTGGATCGCGCAGCCGCATTATTCGCGGGCCAGTGCCGACCAGCAGTACCTGTACGTCAACGGCCGCTCGGTGCGCGACCGCAGTGTCGCCCACGCGGTGAAGATGGCCTACGGCGATGTCCTGTACCACGGCCGCCAGCCGGCCTACGTGCTGTTCCTGGAACTGGACCCGACCCGGGTCGACGTCAACGTGCATCCGGCCAAGCATGAAGTGCGCTTCCGCGATTCGCGCCTGGTCCACGACTTCGTCTACCGCACCCTGAAGGACGCGCTGGCCGATACCCGCGCCGGTATGTCCGCGCAGGAGATCGGTGCCGGTGCGGCACATCCTGCGGACATGGGCGGTGCAGCGATGCCGTCCAGCGCCGGTGCGTCGGGCTTCGGCCTGGTGCGCGGTGCCGCGCCTGGTTCGGGCGGTGGCGGTGGTGGTGGTGGTGGTGGTGGCTTCTCCGGCTGGCGCCCGCAGCAGCCGCTGGGCCTGCAGGTGGCCGATGCGCCCGCAGCCTATGCCGCGCTGTATGCCGCACCCGGTGCAGGCGAACGCAGTGGTGCGCTGCCGCCGATGCCGAGCGAGAACGGCCTGCCGGTGACCAGTGCCGATGCCGGCGTGCCGCCGCTGGGCTACGCCATCGCCCAGCTGCACGGCATCTACATCCTGGCCGAGAACGCCGAAGGCCTGATCGTGGTGGACATGCACGCCGCCCACGAGCGCATCGGTTACGAACGCCTGAAGAACGCCCACGATGGCATCGGCCTGCAGTCGCAGCCGTTGCTGGTGCCGATCACCCTGGCGGTGGGCGAGCGCGAGGCCGACACCGCCGAGACGGAAGCGGAAACGCTGGCCGCGCTCGGTTTCGAAGTGACCCGCGCCGGCCCGGGCGCGCTGCATGTGCGCAGCATTCCCGCGCTGCTGGCCAACGCCGAGCCGGAAGGCCTGCTGCGCGACGTGCTGACCGACCTGCGCGAACACGGCCAGAGCCGGCGCATCGCCAGCGCGCGCGACGAGCTGCTGTCGACCATGGCCTGCCACGGCGCGGTGCGCGCGAACCGGCGCCTGACCGTGCCGGAAATGAACGCGCTGCTGCGCGACATGGAAATCACCGAGCGCTCCGGCCAGTGCAACCACGGCCGGCCGACCTGGGCACGTTTTTCGCTGGCGGAAATCGACCGCTGGTTCCTGCGCGGCCGTTGAGGCCCGCAACGTTGAGGGGAGCATCCATGCGTCATCGGGGAGTGGGCGGCCTGCTGGTCGCCGTGTTGCTGGCCGCCTGCAGCCCGGCACCGGCGCCGGTGCCGGTGGTGAAGGAAGATCCGGCGTTCGCGGCGGGGCAGCAGCAGTGGCGCGTGCAGCGCTATGAAGACCTGACCCGGCCCGATGGCTGGACCGCGCTGGTCGGCCTGCACTGGCTGCAGTACAAGTCGCACTTCATCGGCAGCGGCGCCAGCAGTGGCATCCGCCTGGCGGTGGGCCCGGACAAGCTGGGCCTGCTGCGGCGCGAGGGCGACCAGTGGTGGTTCAGCCCCGAAGCCGGCGTGGACGTCAGCCTGGACGGGCAGCCCGTGCGTGGCCGGGTGCGCATGAACACCGACAAGGATCCGGCGCCCACCGTGCTCACCTTCGATGGCGGCAAGGGCCAGCTGAGCATCATCCGGCGCGGCCCGCGCGATGCGCTGCGGGTCAAGCATGCCGACGCTGATGCGCGCCGCGATTTCGCCGGCATCCAGTACTGGCCCGGCGGTCCTGACTGGCAGGTGCAGGCGCATTTCATCGCCCATCCCGCCGGCAAGACCCTGCCGATCGTGGACATCACCGGCCTGACCACCGAAATGCCGAATGCCGGCGCGGTGGAGTTCGAGCGCGACGGCCGCAGCTGGCGCATGGAAGCGATCGGCGCGCCCGGTGAGCCCCTGTTCCTGGTCTTCGCCGACCGCACCAGTGGCCACGGCAGCTATCCGGCCGGTCGCTACCTGGACATCGATGCACCGGCCGCCGATGGCAGCGTGCGCATCGATTTCAACCACGCCTACAACCCGCCGTGTGCGTTCACGCC
>DOKO01000339.1:8191-8476 GCA_003510825.1 Stenotrophomonas sp. | reverse complement strand
CACCAGCAGCGTGCCGGGCGCCGAGTCCAGTGCTTCACTGGCCTGTCGTGGACGGATCAGGTCGACCTCATGCCCGGACGCGCGCAGGCCCTGCTCCAGGCCCTGCACGGTGAGCGCGACGCCGTTGACTTCCGGCGGATAGGTCTCGGTGACAATGGCATGGCGCATGGCGGGCCTCCGGTTTTCCGGCATGCTCGGCCCTGCCCATGTAGTGGTTGTGACCACATTGCGACCGTCGGATGACGGCCCCGAAGGGCCGTGCCGTGGATCAGAAGCGCTGCTGGT
>DOKO01000339.1:0-7958 GCA_003510825.1 Stenotrophomonas sp. | reverse complement strand
GCTGCTGGTACTTCATGTAGATGAAGCGGCCGATGTCGTAGCCACCGTAATAGGAGAAGTTGGCGCTCGGCTGGGTGTACATGATCGGGCCGTACTTCTCGAACACGTTGTTGGCACCGACCGAGACGGTGGCGTCCCACGGCAGCGAGTAGCGGACCTGCACGTCGTGGAAGGTGGTCGAGCCGCGGCGGTTGTAGTTGCGCACGCCGCTGTACCACGGGGCCTGCTGGCCCGGGTACGAGCATTCATCGGCATGCAGGCGCGGGCTGAAGCACTGTTCCTTCACCGCCGAGTAGTAGCGCAGGCCCCAGTTGATGCCGAAGTTGCCGCGTTCCCAGTCAAGCGACAGGTTGGAACGGGTACGGAAGCCGATACCGCCTGCGCCGGCCAGACCATTGCCCGGTGTCGGCACGACGTCCGCGTCATTGGTGCTGCGTTCCAGCGCCGACACCACGTAGGTGCTCTTCCAGTCGGTGCGCAGGGTGCCCCAGTCGGTTTCCCAGCGATGGCTCAGTTCCAGGTCGTAGCCTTCGGTTTCGCGGAAGCCACTGTTGCGCACGCCGTACTTCAACTGGTCGACGATGCCCAGCACCGGGTCGCGGGTGAAGCCGGAACAGCGTTCGGCGATGCCCAGTTCATAGCAGTCGCGCAGCATGTCGTTGGGGTGGTCGGCGACGATGGTGTTGTCGATGCGGATCTTCCACCAGTCCAGCGCGACGTTCAGGCCGGGCGCGAAGCCCGGGCTCCAGACCACGCCAAGGGTGCGGCTGGTGGCGGTTTCCGGCTGCAGCTCGGGGTTGGAGCCGTTGGTGAACGGCAGCGGGGTCTGGCCACTGCTGCTTTCGATGGGCACGTTGCCCTGGCCCAGCTGGCGGTAGCTGTCGGCGTTGGCGATATCGGCCGCGCAGCGCGCGCGCACGGCCGGGCTGCTGGCGGCGGCGCCGTACACCGTGTCACAGGGGTCGCGGAAGCCGGTGGTGAAGGTCTGCGAACCGCCGCCATACAGATTGGCGATGGTCGGCGAGCGGAAGCCCTGTGCCCAGGTGCCGCGCAGCAGCACCTGCTCGATGGGCTTCCAGGTGAAGCCGAACTTGCTGTTGAGGGTGTCGCCGAAGGTGCTGTAATCCGAATAGCGGGTGGCGGCATTGACGGTGAGCTCGTGCGCCGCGGGCAGGTCGCGCAGCAGCGGCACGCTCAGCTCCAGGTAGGCCTCATCCACCCGGTAGCCGCCGCCGGTCGGTCCCGCGGCGAGGTTGGTGGTGGCGCCGGTCTGGGCCAGCGGATCGGGAATGAAGCGGCCGTCCTCGCGGCGGCTCTCGACGCCCACGGCCATGCCAAGGTCGCCGGCCGGCAGGGTCAGCACCGTGCCGCTCACGGCGGCGAACAGGTTGCGGCTGGTGGTGCGGCCGCGGCTGATCTCCTCGGGGAACAGCCAGTCCATCAGGGCCCGGTTACCGGTCAGGCCATTGGCGTCATGCTGGCCATAGGGCACCAGCGGATTCCACGGCATGCAGCCCGCGATCGGCGCCCCCGGCGTGCCGCATTCGACCTTGCCGGTGGCGGCGTTGTAGAACGAAGGGCCGGTGGCATCTTGGACGCGCTGCTTGTGCAGGTTGCCGGTCGCGCGCTGGGTCAGTTCGCTGCGGTTGTACTGGTAGCCCGCTTCCCAGTCGAAGCCGTGCGCGCCCACGTCGAAGCTGCCCTCGAACGCGGCCACGCCCTGCCAGGTGGCGAGGTCGCTGACGCTCACGCGTGGGACTTCCCAGAGGCGTCGGTTCCAGTTCACGTCGCTGGGTGTCTGGTACCCGTGGTGGCTGCCGAACGGATTGAACCAGCTGTCCTTCGACATCGGGTTGATGCCCGCGGCGCCGGACTGGAACGGATAGCCGGCGATCTGCCGGGTGGTCTCGCGTCGGTTGTAGGCCAGCTGGGTGTTGAAGTGCAGCGAATCGGCCAGCGCCACGCGGCCATCGACGAAGATCGAATCGCGCTTGATCGGCGTCTGCACATGCATCTGTTCGTTGCTGTTGCTGACATCGCCGGTGAACGGGGTGTCGTCGCTCAGGTGGAAGCTGCCCGGGCCACCGGGCGCGGCGCCGCGATCCAGCGAGTAGCTGCAGCCGCGGCTGCTGGCGCAGCCCGGGCCATTGAAGCCGGTGATGCGGCCCCACTGGCCGACCGAGGTCCAGCCATCGGCGGGATGGCGGTCGGTGTTGGTGTAGGCGCTGAACCAGCGATCGCGGGCCCACACGCCTTTCTCCTCGACGTGCTCGGCGGCAAAGCTGATCGAGGCGCGGTCGTTGGACCACCCGCCCACTACGTCGTACTGCGTGCGGGCGCCGTCGCCCTGGCTGTACTGGCCCTGGTAGATGCTGGCGCGGAGGCCTTCCACGTTGCGGCGGGTGATGATGTTGACCACGCCGGCCATCGCATCGGAACCATAGATGGCCGATGCGCCGTCCTTGAGCACTTCCATGCGTTCGACGGCGGCAGCAGGCAGGGTGGAAATGTCCTGCAGTCCGCCGGTGGTCATGCCCATGCGCTTGCCGTTGACCAATACCAGCGTGCGTTGTGCTCCCAGCCCGCGCATGTCCACGAAGCTGCCGCCGGCGGCCTCGCCCGCCGACAACGGACTGGCGCGGCTGGCGGCGGGGCTGCCCATCGCGGTCAGGTTCTGCAGGATGTCGGCGACGGAGTTGAAGCCCTGGCGTTCGATGTCGGCGCGGCTGATGGTCAGCACCGGCTGCGCGGTTTCCAGGTCGACCTGGCGGATGCGCGAACCGGTGATCTCGATGCGGTCCAGCGTGGTCGGGGCGGCGGAATCCTGGGCCAGTGCGGGCAGGGCGGCGGCGGTGCCGGCCGTGGCCAGCGCACAGCGGATCGCCCAACCCAATGGGGAGGTGCTCGGCGTCATGCGGTCTCTCTCTCTATGTGTGGAAACAGACACCCGAAGCGCGGGACTGTCCGGCCGTCACGACCTGCGTCGCGACGGCATCCCACTAACGCGCAGGGTTCAAATTCCGTAAAGGCGGAAAGCGACCACACACCGCACCAGGGCTGTCGTGTTCCGCGTTACCTGCGCATGCTCAACAGCTTGCGCGCGCTGCAGCGCAAAAAGACAGATCCGGGAAGAACATCCTGCAGCCTCGCCAGCGCAACGCAGAGCAGTTCATTGGCGACAAAAAAAACCACGGCCCCGAAGGGCCGTGGTCGTGGTGCTGCGGCAGCGCGATGGATCAGAAGCGCTGCTGGTACTTCATGTAGACGAAGCGGCCGATGTCGTAGCCACCGTAGTACGAGAACACCGAGTTCGGCTTGGTGTACATCACCGGGCCGTACTTCTCGAACACGTTGTTGGCGCCGACCGACACGGTGGCATCCCACGGCAGGCTGTAGCGGAACTGCACGTCGTGGAAGGTGACCGAACCACGTTCGTTGTAGTTGCGGGTACCGGCGTACCACGGTGCGCGCACGCCCGGATCGGAGCACTCGTCCGGATGCGCGCTCACGCTCAGGCACTGCTCCTTGACGCCGGAGTAGTAACGCGCGGTCCAGGTGACGCCGAAGTTGCCCAGGTCCCAGCCCACGGTCAGGTTGGAGCGCACGCGGAAGCCGCTGCCGATGCCGTTGGTCGGGGTCGGCACCACGGTGGTGTCGTTGGTCGAACGGAAGATGTTCGAGCTGACGTAGGTGGTCGACCAGGCGCTGGTGAACTTGCCGTACGAATCGGTATCCCAGCGATAGGTCACGTCCATGTCGTAACCTTCGGTTTCCAGGAAGCCGGCGTTACGGTTGCCGTAGGTCAGCTTGTTGACGATGCCGTTGACCGGATCACGGGTGAACTGTGCGCAGCGCGAGGTCACGCCCTGCTCATAGCAGTCGATCAGGATCTGGTTCGGGCTGTCGGCAACGATGGTGTTGTCGATGCGGATCTTCCACCAGTCCAGCGAGGCGTTGAAGTTCGGGATGAAGCTCGGGCTCCACACCAGGCCCAGCGTCTTGCTCTTGGAGGTTTCCGGCTGCAGCAGCGGGTTGGAGCCGCTGGTGAACGGCACCGGGGTCTGGTCGGTGCTGCTGGTGATCGGCACCAGGCCCTGCTTCAGCTGGCGGTAGTTGTTGGCGTCAGCGATGTCGCGGGCGCAGCGGGCACGCACTTCGGCGCTGGTGCGCGAAGCGCCGTACACGGTGTCGCAGGGATCGGCGTAACCGGTGGTGAAGGTTTCCGAGCCGCCGCCGTACAGGTCATTGATGGTCGGCGCGCGGAAGCCCTCGGCCCAGGTACCACGGACCAGCAGCTGGTCGAACGGCTTCCACTTGAAGCCGAACTTGCTGTTGAGCGTGTTGCCGAAGGTGTCGTAGTCGGAGAAGCGGGTCGCTGCGTTCAGCGACAGCTCCTTCGCGCCCGGCAGGTCGGCCAGCAGCGGCGCGTTCAACTCCAGGTAGGCTTCGTTGACGCGGTAGCCGCCGCCGGTCGGGCCCGAGGCCAGGTTGGTGGTGGCGCCGGTCTGGGCCAGGGCATCGGGAATGAACTCACCGGTTTCCTTGCGGTTTTCCAGGCCGAATGCAAAGCCCAGGTCACCGCCCGGCAGGGCCACGATGCTGCCTGCGATGGAGGCGAAGAAGTTCTTGCCGACGGTCTTGCCGGAGGAATCCTCGGCCGGCATCAGGTAGTCGATCAGCGCCTGGTTGCCGGTCAGGCCGTACGGATTGACCACGCCGGCGGCGACCAGCGGATTCCAGACCATGCAGTTGGCGATCGGCGCCGCAGCGGTGCCGCATTCGACCTTGCCGGTGGCGGCGTTGTAGTACGACGGGCCGACCGCGTTCTTCACGCGTTCCTTGTGCAGGTTGCCGGTGGCGTGCTGGCGCAGCTCGTTCTTGTTGTACTGGTAGCCCACTTCCCAGTCGAAGAAGCGCTCACCGATATCGAACGAACCACCGAAGGCGGCCACGGCACGGTAGGTCTTCAGCGAGCTGTCGCTGACGCGCGGCACTTCCCAGGTGCGGTGGTTCCAGGCCACGGCGGTCGGGGTGGCGTAACCGTGCTGGCTGCCGAACGGGTTGAAGTAGCTGTTGACCGACATCGCGCCGATGCCGGCGGTGGACGACTGCAGCGGGTAACCGGCGATCTGGCGGCTCGAGTCACGCTTGTTGTAGCCCAGCTGCGTGCTGAAGTGGATCGCGTCGGTGATGTTCAGGCGGCCATCGACGAACACCGAATCCCGCTTCAGCGGATAGTTCAGGTGCATCTGCTCGTTGGTGTTGCTGACATCGCCATTCGGCGCATTCGGATTGGTGATGTGGTAGTTGGCCGGGTTCAGCGGGTCGCTGCCGCGGTTGAGCGAGTAGCCGCAGCTGGCGGCGGTGCAGCCCGGGCCCTTCAGGCCGGTGATCTGGCCGTACTGGCTGACGGTGGTCCAGCCTTCGGTCGGATGGCGGTCGGTGTTGCTGAAGGCGCTGAACCAGCGGTCCTTGGCCCACACGGCCTTTTCTTCGGCGTGTTCGGCCGAGATGGTGATCGAGCCGCGGTCGTTGGACCAGCCGGCGACCACGTCGATGCGGTCACGGCCGCCGTCGCCCTGGCTGTACTGGCCGTGGTAGACGTTGGCGGTCACGCCCGACACGTCATGGCGGGTGATGATGTTGACCACGCCGGCCATGGCGTCGGAGCCGTAGATGGCCGAGGCGCCGTCCTTCAGCACTTCGATGCGCTCGACTGCCGACACCGGCAGGGTCGAGATGTCCTGGTAGCCGGAGGTGCTCATGCCCAGGCGCTTGCCGTTGACCAGCACCAGGGTGCGCTGGGTACCCAGGTTGCGCATGTCGATGTAGGTACCACCGGCGTTCTCACCGGCGGTCAGCACGTTGGCGCGGCTGATGGTCGGGCTGCCCATCGCGGTGACGTTCTGCAGGATGTCGGACACCGAGGCGAAGCCCTGGCGTTCGATATCGGTGCGCGAGATCGCCAGCACCGGGTTCGCGCTCTCCACGTCGACCTGGCGGATGCGCGAGCCGGTGATTTCGATGCGGTCGAGGGTGGTGGGGGCGCCGTCCTGGGCAAATGCGGGCAGCGCAATGGTTGCGGTGCCGACGATCAGGGCCTGGCGGATCGCCTTGCCCAGCACGGTGGTGCGTGAAGTCATCGCGTCTCTCTCTCTGTGAAGCTGCGGGCGCAGGGCCAAAGGAGCCCTGCAAATAGCGGTTCGGGTCGAAGCGACTGAGCCGGTGACTTCGATTTATTCTCGTTCGTTAACCAGATGTAAAGGTGTTGTTGCCAAATGTGTCGAAAGTTGTCGCGCGGCTTTCATCTAAACTTAATAAAAGCAAGGCCTTAGGGTCACGGTGCTGACGCCAGATTCGGCACAGTCCGAGAGCCTGAATGCCCATTCAGTTTCAAAAGTGCGCAAACGCGCACGCGAAAACGGCCCCGTCAGGGGCCGTCGTCAGGTTGGGATGGGGCGTGTCGGGATGGGGCGTCGCGGCGGCTGGCGATGCCAGGCCGCCGGGATCAGGCCACGAAGGGGCGGAACTGGATGCCCAGTCCGGCCAGGCCCTCGGTCTCGCCGATCAGGTCGGCGCGCAGCAGCGGCCGCGGGTCGATGAAGGCCTGCGGCACGATCAGCGACAGGCGGGTCTCGTCGGCGGTCAGTTCCAGCTTCGGCAGCGGCGCGTCTTCGTGGGCGCGGTTGAGCAGCACGGCCAGCCGCAGCAGGGCGGTCAGGCGGCGCGCGGTCAGCAGCAGGCGCTCGGGCAGGGCATCGAAGGCCGACTTGCCGACGCTGCGCCGGTGGCTGCGCACCAGGGCGGCCAGCATCTGCTGTTCCTGCCGCGAGAAGCCGGCGATGTCGGAGTTCTCCAGCACGTAGCTGCCGTGCACGTGGTAACCGCTGTGGGCGATCATCAGGCCCAGCTCGTGCAGGCGCGCGGCCCAGCCGAGCATGCGGGCGTCGTCGGCATCCAGCTTCCAGCGCTCCTGCACCTGCTCCAGCAGCGACAGGGCAGTGTCCTGCACGCGGTCGGCCTGCACGGTGTCGATGCCATAGCGCTGGGTCAGCGCCGCCACCGATTCGTCGCGCGGGTCGTTCTCGCCGGCACGGCCGACGATGTCGTACAGGATGCCTTCGCGCATGGCGGCCTTGCTGACCAGCAGCTTCTCCAGGCCCAGTGCCTGGAAGGCGGCTTCCAGCACCAGGATGCCGCCGGCGATGATCGGCCGGCGGTCGGCGGACAGCCCGGGCAGCACGATGTCGTCGATCTTCTTGGCCTTCAGCAGTTCGTCGCGCAGCTGCGGCAGGGCTTCGGCGGTGATCGCGCCCTTGCTCAGCTTCATCGTGGCGCAGATTTCGCTGATCGCCTTGTGCGTGCCCGACGAGCCCAGGGCTTCCTGCCAGCCCAGCGCGCGGTACTTGCTGGCGAACGGCTGGAACTCACGGCCGATCTCGGCCAGCGCGTCCTTCCAGCGCTTGCGGCTGAGCTTGCCGCCGGGGAAGAAGCGACGGGTGCTGGCGATGCAGCCGGCCTGCAGGCTCTCGCGCTCGAGGGTCTGCATGCCCTTGCCGATGATGAATTCGGTGGAACCGCCACCGATGTCGATCACCAGGCGGCGCTGGTCGGCCTTGGGCGGCTGTGCATGGGCCACGCCGAGGTAGATCAGGCGCGCTTCTTCGCGGCCGCTGACCACTTCGATGGCATGGCCGAGCGCGGTTTCGGCCGGCACCAGGAACGACTGCGGCGAACGCAGCTGGCGCACGGTGTTGGTGGCCAGGGCGCGCACGCGGTGCGGGGGCACGTTGCGGATGCGCTGGCCGAAGCGGGCCAGGCATTCCAGCGCGCGCTGCCGGGCGGCGGTGGACAGGCCGCCCTTGCCATCGAGGCCATCGGCCATGCGTACCGTTTCGCGCAGGCGGTCGATGACGCGCAGCTGGCCGAGCGTGTAGCGCGCGATGACCATGTGGAAG
>DOKO01000007.1 GCA_003510825.1 Stenotrophomonas sp. | reverse complement strand
CGCAGGCTGTTGACCGTGTCGTACACGATCGTCATCTTGCGGTTGGTCTCGATGCTTTCGGTGATGTGACGCTCGCCCGGCAGACAGACGCCAATAATGACGAACAGGCCAGCCACGATCCCCAAGGCGATCAGGAACTCGATAATACGGGTCATTCAGAGAGTCTCCGGGGCCGATCCCACGGCCGGGTTGATTGAAGCGAAGCGCCAATCCTAGCAGGCTTCGCAGGCATTGTTTATCGGATTGGCGCACCGGTTTCCGTGCCGGCTGCGGATTTGTATGGACAAAGATTTTGAAGAGTAACGCATCCGGGTGCCCCGCAAGTAGGGGGCACCCTGCTCCGGCGCCCCGGGCTCGGCCCAAATCATTGTCGCAAAAGGACTTTTTTCAGACCAGCTGAAGTTCGAACGCCTTCAGCACGGCGCGGGTGCGGTCGCGCACCCCCAGCTTGGACAGGATGTTGGACACGTGATTCTTGATGGTCCCTTCGGCGACCCCCAATGAATTGGCGATCTCCTTGTTGGAGAAACCGCTGGCCATCAGGCGCAGGATCTCGGTCTCGCGGTCGGTCAGCGGGTCCGGGCGGTCCAGGCTGACGAAGTCGTTGCGCATGTGCTCCAGGCCCGACAGCAGGCGCTGGGTCACCGCCGGCTGCACCAGCGAACCGCCTTCGGCCACGGTGCGGATGGCACCGACCAGCTGCGCCAGGGTGACGTCCTTGAGCAGGTAGCCCTTGGCACCGGCCTTCAGCCCGGCCAGCACCAGCTGGTCGTCGTCGAAGGTGGTCAGGATGATGGTCGGCGGCAGCTGCTCCTGGCGCGACAGCACCTGCAGCGCCTCCAGGCCGGACATCACCGGCATGCGCATGTCCATCAGGACCACGTCCGGACGCACCTGCGGCACCAGTTCGACGGCCTGGCGGCCATCGGCGGCCTCGGCCACCACCTCGATACCGTCGTCGAGCGCCAGCAGGGAGCGGATTCCCTGCCGCACCAGGGTTTGGTCATCGACCAGGCAGACGCGAATCATCAACGCACTCCTTCAGGAACCTCGGTGAGGGCCGCCAGTACCGTTGCCGGAACCGTGGCCCGCAGGCGGAAGCCTTCGCCAGGGTGGGTATCCACCTGCAGCTGGCCACCACATTGTTGCAGGCGTTCGCGCATCCCGCGCAAGCCATTGCCCGCATTGACCATCTGTGCGCCGACGCCGTCGTCGCGGGCGTCCACCACCACCAGGCCCGGCACCTCACGGTACACCCGGATCCACAGGTGGCGCGCCTGGGCGTGGCGCACCGCGTTGGTGATGATTTCCTGGGTGCAGCGCAGCAGCACGTGGGCGCGCTGCGGGTCTTCCACGTTCAGCGGCTCCTCCACGTCCAGCACGATGTCCAGCGAGGGCACGTTCTCGGTGAGCGGGCGCAGCGCGGCGGCCAGGTCGATGGCGCCGGTCTCGCGCAGCTGGCTGACCACCTCGCGCACGTTGCCCAGCAGCAGCTTGGCCAGGGTGTGCGAGCGCTTGACGTGTTCCAGCGCCTGGCCCTCGGCCAGGTGCCCGGCCACTTCCAGGTTCAGGGTCAGCGCGGTCAGCTGGTGGCCCAGCACGTCGTGCAGCTCGCGCGAGATGCGCGTGCGCTCGTTGACCCGGGCGCTTTCGGCCAGCAGGGCGCGAGTGGCGCGCAGCTCGGCGTTCAGGCGGCGCTGCTCGTCGCGGGCTTCGGTCTGCTGCCGCGCGACCAGGCTGGTCACGAAGATGAACATGGAGAAGCCGCCATACAGCAGCGACTGCATCACCGCCTCGAACAGCGGGAAGCGCAGCAGCATGTAATAGACCGGCGCCACGGCCAGCTGGCTGACCAGCAGCCACAGCACGCCCAGCCGCACCGACAGCATCCACGGGATGACCCCGGCGGCGACCATCATCAGGATGCTGCCCAGGCCCGAGCCGCTGAGGAAGCTGACCCCCAGCGCGGACACGGTGAGCAGCAGCAGCAGGCCGCGGTCCAGCCAGGTGGTGTGGCTGTCGCTGCGCAACGAGCGGGTCAGCCGGAAGTAGGCGGCGCCAAAGGACAGGTACGCCAGGAACAGCAGCACGGCCCAGCCGCCCATGTCGGCACGGGCATGCAGGTTCTCGAACTGCGAATAGGCCAGGGGCAGGCCGACCATGACCCAGGTAAACAGGCCGGCCAGTCGCAGGACACGGGTATGGCTGAGGACTCCCAACATGCCAGCACTCTACGGTTGAAGCCCGCCTGCTGCACTCTGGCGGAAGTCATGCATGCCCTTCCCCCTGTTCATGCCGCAGCCCGCCCCGGGCATGCAATAATCGTGCGCAGGGTCCGTTGATGGACCAACCGCGTTACCCCACGGAGTCACAATGTCGATTGTCATCCGCGACGTGCGCGAGCACGAGCTCGATTCCGTCCTGGCTTTGAACAACAATGCTGGCCTGGCCATCCTTCCGCTGGATGCCGCACGCCTGCGCCTGTTCTACGATACCGCTGAGTATTTCCGCGTCGCCGAGCGCGACGGCAACCTGGCCGGCTTCCTGATCGGCTTCGGCAGCGACAGCCAGCACGACAGCAGCAACTTCGCCTGGTTCAAGCAGCAGCTGGCCACGCCCTTCTTCTATATCGACCGCATCGTGGTCGCCAGCCGCCGTCGCGGTGGTGGCGTCGGCCGTGCGTTCTATGCCGATGCGCAGAGCTTTGCCGAGCTGCGCTACCCGCAGATGACCTGCGAGGTGTTCCTGGACCACGGCGCCGACGCCGCCCTGCTCTTCCACGGCAGCTTCGGTTTCCGCGAGCTGGGCCAGAACACCATGCCGCACGTCGACGTGCGCGCCAGCATGCTGGCCAAGGAACTGTGCAGCTACCCGTGGGTCCACGAGACCTACGGCGGCAAGCTGCCGGATGTGGCATGGGCGCGTGACCGGCAGCTGCCGGTGCAGGCACAGCGGCCGACGGGGACCTGAGCGTGGCGGTGAATTTCGATTACGAACAGGCCGGTGAACTGAAGATCGGCCAGGTGGGCATCGCCAACCTGCGCATCCGTACCCTTGATGTCGAACGCCTCGTGCAGGAAATGCAGGAGCGGGTGAACCGTGCGCCGAAGCTGTTCGGCCGTGCGGCGGTCATCCTCGATTTCGGCGGCCTGAGCCAGGTGCCCGACGTGGCCACCGCGCAGGCGCTGGT